>DXEZ01000050.1 GCA_019114715.1 Candidatus Sphingobacterium stercoripullorum
AACAGATTCTACAGATTCCTAGTAATAGGACATCCTTCTATCAGCCATCCACCGCAGCATTGCATACTATTTTCACGGCATCTTTACATTTGCTAGCTAATGGTGCTATTGTACCACAAATTATAAAGCGGCCAAATGGTGATTTTGCCATTAGATGGCTACCGGCAATGATCAGTAAGGAGGTACGCCAGGTCCTTGAAAAGCTTGAGGAGGTATTACCTCCGGATGTTTTCTTTTGGGAGGGTGATGAAAAACTAAAAGAGATTAATAAAGACACCATAGTGAATTTACTCTCTGTTTTCCTAACTGAGCTGATCTCTTTAATTCAAAATAAAAGACAAGACAAATTATTTGAAAGGCTATTTTTCAACAACAGCCACTACCCTTTTAAGAATCCTGGTGAGGAGTCTTTACCTAAGGGCGTATTCGTGTGGCTACAAAAATACTTCATTACCCAAGGGAACTATAAACCGCAGATTGTAGTAACAGAGGCCTCTAATGAGCGGTTCTTTATAGCCATCAACATTTACGATAATTCCGAGAAGTTACAACAGGCCATTCCTTTAAAAGAAGTGTTAACTGAGAAGGAATACGAACACAGTAAGTTTGAAATCCTGCAAGCATTAACGCAGCTCAGCGGCTTTATACCAGGTTTAGACAACTATATCAATAGTGCAGCGAAGAGAGAAATTATTGTTTACAACAAGAAGTTCACTTCTTTTCTCATGCAGATCATCCCCGCTATTAGGCTCTTAGACATCGATGTTTTACTGCCTAAGTCTCTGCAGGAGCTGACCCGCCCTAAGGTATCGGTGAAAGTGAAAAGCAATCCTGGGAAGTCTTTCATCCGGTTAGACAAACTACTAGACTTTGACTGGCGCATAGCACTTGGAGATCACCTGTTGACAAAAGAAGATTTTGATGTTTTACTGAAAAAATCCGATGGCTTGTTAAAGTATAAATCCCAGTTTATCTATGTAGATAAGGAGGAGCTCGAGAAAATATACAAGCATTTTAGCGCCAATAAAAAGCTGAGCTCTCTAGAACTTCTACGGACTGCCTTAAGTGGTGAATATAATGGGGCTAATATTTCTATGACCGCCGAGGTGCAGCAGCTAATTCAAGACTTCACTCAATATAAGGATGTTCAGCTGCCAAAGGGGCTAAAAGCTAACCTCCGGCCGTATCAAATAAACGGTTACTCCTGGATGTATAGAAACGCACAAATTGGCTTTGGTTCTGTACTAGCGGACGACATGGGTTTAGGAAAGACCCTTCAAGTGATATCCACTCTGCTTAAGTTTAAAGAAGAGGGCGCACTTGCTAATAAAAAAGCCCTAATCATTGTCCCTACGGGGTTACTATCTAACTGGGAGGCGGAAATTCAAAAATTCGCTCCCTCGCTAAAAGCACATATCTTCCACGGCAAGAGCAGAACAATAACAGATGATTTTGACGTCCTGCTCACCACATATGGTATTGCCAGGACGGAAGCCGCTAGGTTTAAGAAAATGCTTTGGCAGAGCGTGATTATTGACGAGGCGCAAAATATCAAAAACACGAATACTTTGCAGGCTAAAGCTATCAAGAGCATCCCAGCGGAAAACTTCATTGCTATGAGTGGTACGCCCGTGGAAAACCGCTTGAGCGAGCTATGGAGCATCATGGATTACAGCAACCGTGGACTACTGGGAACCTTAAAAGTATTCAATGAATCTTTCGGCAATCCCATAGAGCAGTTTAACGACAAACAGGTAGCCAAAAAGTTAAAGCAAATAACAGGTCCCTTTTTAATGAGGCGATTAAAAACCGACAAGTCTATTATCAGTGATCTACCCGATAAAATAGAAATGGATAGCTATGCCACCCTAGCAAAAGAGCAGGCTAGCTTATACACCAAAACGTTGGAGGAAGCTATGAAGGCCATTGAAGGAGTGGACATAGAAGATAAAAAAGGCCTATTTGTTCGCCAAGGTCTCGTCTTGCAGATGATCTTAGCACTAAAGCAGATTTGCAACCACCCTTCTCAATACCTAAAGAACAAAGTTTTAGACCCCTCGCTAAGCGGGAAGTTAGCTCTACTCTACGAGAAGCTCGACACCATCGTAGAAAGCAACGAGAAGGTCCTTATATTCACGCAGTTCAAGGAAATGGGTACTCTTTTAGAGCACTTTATCCAAGAGCGTTACGGCCTAAAGCCACTATTCTACCACGGAGGGCGCTCTGTTAAACAAAGGAAAGAGATGGTCGATTCTTTCCAAAATAACCGGGCCGATAATATATTCATACTGTCCATAAAAGCAGCCGGCACAGGTTTGAACTTAACTGCAGCCAATCACGTCATCCACTACGATTTGTGGTGGAACCCAGCGGTTGAAGCGCAAGCTACAGACCGTGCTTATAGGATCGGTCAAAAGAGTAATGTGATGGTTCATAGGTTTATAACCAAAGGGACCTTTGAAGAGGAGATCAACGCTATGATTCAGTCTAAAAAAGAGCTCGCAGACTTAACAGTCACAACGGGTGAAAATTGGATTGGCAACCTAAGCAACAAGGAGCTGAAAGAAATTTTTGAAATGAAAAATTAATGAGCCGTTTTTAGGTCGTGGTAATTAATAGATTGCCCTGTGGGCAAAGCACCGCAAACTTTATTTGTTTTTATAGCATTACAAGCAGGGACACAAAGCAAAAAGGGATAGAAACTTCACTCCCATCCCTCCTGCTTTATTCTTATATTTATAAAGCATTCCACCGCCTAAGTGGGTGTATTTTAGATCCTATTTTGGTAGAAATCACACTTTAATACCACTCGCGTTCCTTTTTAAAAAGAAGCAGACTACAAATGTACCGCCGCCTCCTGTTAAACAAGAGGCGGCTATACCTAGCAGATTACTCTCCCAACTCTTTAATTAGCTCAATTTTATAGCTAATCTCATCTACAACTGCTTGTACATCTGATGAGCCACCAGCAGATTGAAATCTTACACGTCCTGAAGGATCAATTATAATTTTAGTTGGAATCCCTTCAATTCCGTACTGGCTTACTAGAGCATCTGAGCCTTCCATTTTATCATAAACAACATGGAAATTATAACCTTTCTCATCGTTAAAGTCTTTCACTTTTTCCTTGTAATTCGCTTCTCTCTCCCTAGTGTTGATAAACAAGAACTCAACCTGGTCATCGTCTTTATATTTTTCCACAGCGGCCTGCATGCCGGGGAAAGAAATGATACAAGGTCCGCACCAAGTAGCCCAGAAATCAAGAACCACTATTTTCCCCTTATAATCGGAAAACTCAACCGTTTTACCGCTCATGTCTGTTAACTCAAAATCGACGGACTCCTTATCTATCATGGATGCTTTCCAAGCTTTTTGATTATCACTGGTTTTCTTTTTAATAACTCGGTCTTTATAGGCAAGCCACTCTTCTGTTGTGCTTCCTAGGCTATGGAATAGCTGCTCCCCTTGTTTATTTTGAGCATCATTTAAGGATCGTATTTGAAAGTGCTGATCAAAAGCCAAAAATGCATCAAAATATTGCTTATTGCCTATCAAAGCCTCTATCTTCAAATCACTTAATCTACTTAGCTTATGCTGATCAATAACCTGCAAGCAATCCTTCCATTTCTCTTGTTTGCCATAAACCTGAGCCAATAAAATATATACTATCGAGTTGACGTAAGCAGCTTTTTGAAGCTCTTCAGAGTAGTTATCTATAATATTTTGTAGTACAGAGTAGGACTGGTCTATATCGTTATTCTCATAATAATAAGTGGCTAAAGCCGATAGATAGCTAACCTTCCTATCGCTAGAATGAAGCTTTTCACCGTAGCGCTTTGCGGCAGCTTCCTCTCTATTTTCTAATAGCAAAGTGGCCATTTTACGGTGGGCGCCGTCAAGATAAGACTCCTTCTTTGTAGCTTCTTTTTACGTTTTCAGCCAGTTTTCGTAGGATTTATCTAGTGACTCAACATCCCTATAACCATCTATAATTTTATCTAAAGATTGAGTAGCAGCATATTCACTCTTTGGAAATTCCTTAAGCAACTTTTGATGGGCCTGCTCAACCGCCTGCATGTTTCCCAAAAAACTGTATAAAGACCTTCCCTGTAAAATATAATCTTCTTTATCACTCTCCACTAAATGCTTAGCCTCCCACGAAATCGAGTCTTTAGCTAGAGGATCATCACTGCGAAGAAGAGAATTAACCATATCCTGAACCTCTTTAAATGTGAGATTAGATCTTTTTGCTAATTGCGCTTGAGCACCTGCACTGACCATTAATAAAATAGCAAAAATGATGCATTCAATTCTTTTATTCATGATGCTCCTATAATTTATGCTTACAACCCACCTAAATTCTTCTTTTGCTATTATTCTCCTAAATAATGTACAACTTATCGACGATTCATGCTTTACCTAGCAAGTTCATCAGGATAAGGTACTAATTTTTTAGAATCCTTATAGGTTGGCATTTGCGCTTGGTATTGCTTTAAGCTTTTTGATAGAAGCGTGCTCATGGCCTTAGTTTTACTATTTTCTTTACCTGCTAAATCGTAACGTTCCCCTATATCTTTTTTCAGATTGTAAAGGTGCACCTTACTACCCTTCATATCGTAAATCAGCTTATAATCTCCTTGGCGTACAGCCGAGTAGAAGTTAATTCCTGGTCCATCTTCTAGGATCCATTTATTGGGGATGTGCCAAACCAGTGGTCTATTATTCCAGCTTTCATCCACCTTGTTGTTGAGTAAAGGCAATAGGCTTTTACCGTCAACCTGTTTTTGAGCTAGCTGCCCAGCAGGCGTGTTGGTAAGCTCTAAAATGGTAGGGAATAAATCCTCCATAATTACGGGTGCATCGATAGTGCTCCTACCCTCGCCCTTCGCCTTTTTTATTAAAAGTGGAACGCGAATTCCGCCTTCATAAACCGAGCCTTTACCAACGTTTAGAGGCAAGTTTTGTGTATGGGATTCTCCAGATCTCTGAGGAGCGAGACTCAGCCCACCATTGTCGCTTACAAAAACAATAACCGTATTATCATAAACCCCTTCTTGCTTTAAGAAAGAAACCAGCTCGCCAATACTGTCATCATAACCTTCCACTAGCGATGCGTAGCCGGCCTCCAGACTATCGAGCCCATCTGCTAGGTATTTATCTACAAACCTCGGGTCCGCCTGAATAGGTACGTGGACTGCGTAATTGGAAAAGTGCATAAAAAATGGTTCTTTCCGCTTTAAAGGCTCACGCAAGGCCTTAATGGCCTCTTTGGTAAGTGCAGAGGTTAGAAAAGTAGGCGTACCGTGGTATTCCATCAAATCTGGAACTGCCTGGTATGTTGCCCTAGTAGGGAAGTTCCCGTAGTTCGCCTCTCCGTAATAGCTCTGCGGGTGGCCGGCAGAATGCCCAGCGACATTCACCATAAACCCTAGGTTCATCGGGCTTGCCCCAGGAGTACCTGCAGCACCCCAGTGTGCCTTACCTATGTGTATGGTGTAATAGCCGTGATTTTTAAGTATCTCCGGTAAGGGAGTCGCATAATAAGTAAAAGGAATATCCTCCTCCGCACTCAAACCATTAATGTTCCATGCAGGAGGGTCTAAAAGCTCATCGGGATTATCTGTAGGATTATTCGCCTCGGGGTGTGTCCACAAGGTCACTCTATGCCGAGCGGCATTCATACCCGTTAAAAAGCTAACCCTACTCGGCGTACATACCGGAGTGGCGTACGCATCGGTAAACTTCACCGACTCCTTTGCTAGGAGCTCCAAGTTTGGTGTATGGAACCTGCGGTTCAGCGGTGTCTTCTCTTTATAAAACGGCTCAGAAAGGTCCTGCCAGCCTAAATCATCTACAAAAATCACCAGCACATTGGGCTGCTCGTTTTTTTGACCTAAAGCTGTGCTGGCGCTTCCCACCAATAGGATAAGAGCCAGAAAAATCATCTGAAAATTAACGTGTCGTATCATATGCTAAAAATGAGATTATTCTTGGTGAATTTATACTTTTATTGATAACTATTTTTAGGGAGGTGCAAGAAATTGGAGAATCAAAAAAATGAAAGAATTTATTTCCCATAGAGCTGCCCGACGTTACACGCACCCACTGCCCATCTACCAAGGCTTCTATATGAAAACCCCGAATTAACTGTCCATTCGTTAGGTCTTCCGACAGGGAGATATGAGAAACACTCCTTTTCGAGTCAAAGCTAATGACTTCTACTTCCTCACTGCTATCTTTTAAGGGACTGCTAAACAGGCGATCTACCTCCGATTTAAACTCCCTCAAGCGGGACCTATCGAGCTCCGGCACGAGCCCCGAGGTATCGGGAGTAACCCCGATGCACAAGGTGGCATTTCTACCCACCGACTTAATGTACATATCTAGTAAATGCTCCACTGGATAGACTGCATCTTCATCATCCGGCTCCCAAAACCACTCGTGCCTGTTGTTATCCCCACGTAAAGGGGCATCGGCCATAGCCGGCATAAAATACTTTCCATCCGGATCGCCACTTTTTAAAAGTGCATAGTCATCCGCATACACACCCTCAGGTGCGGCAGTACCTGTGCCGGTATAATGGTAGGGAAAGGTGGACCAACATGGGTAGGGAACCATGCCACTTTCGGATCCTCCCCAACGCGCCTCAGCCAGCTCATCGTTGTGGTAGAACAGGCAATCGGGCTGGTATTTTTTGACTATTGGCAGCACATCGGGCGCGCCCTTTTTAGGATCTCCCGCGCCACCATCGAACCAAATCTTAAAGAGCGGTCCATACCAAGTGCAGATCTCCTTCACCATTCCTTCAGCCATCTTCCTGTAATAATCCTGCCGGTATTGTTGCTGCTGGCCACTTCCTATAGCCTTAAAATCATGAATCCCTAAAAAGGAATTCCAGCGTATACCTAAATACACCCCAGGGAGGATGCCGTGCTTCCTGCAGGCTTTAATAAAATCGCCCACCAGGTCTTCCTTACCATTTCCCCAGCCTAGAGCCCTCGTATTGTAAGGGTTAACCTTCGATGGGTATAGCGCAAAACCCGTCTCGTGGGTAGCGGTGATCATGGCATAACGTGCGCCGCTCTCCTTGGCGGTAATTACCCACTGCTCCACATCCAAGTTAGTGGGCTGAAATATATGTATGTCATGAACTGGGGCTATACGATTTTCCTGCTGGCTGTATTTTTCACCGTCAAACACATGCAAGTCGTAATGGAAAATGAGCCCCAGCTCAGCATGCTGCCAGGCAAGCTGAGCTTTATTGGGCTTGGGCACTTGCCCCAAAGCAAGTGCTATATTTAGCGTTAAAACTAAAAACGAAATAACAATATTACGCATATTAAAAGTATCCTTCATTTTGTTCGAGTTTCGGATTAGCATCTATTTGCTGTAGTGGTATAGGAAATAACACCTGGTAATCGCTAGCGGAATAACCGCGATCTTTGGCCGAGCTGATGAATTTCCCGTGGCGAATTAAGTCTTCTCTTCTCAAACCTTCAGAGAAAAACTCCCTGCCGCGCTCCTCTAGTATAAAGTCGCGGAGCGTCTCTTTGGTGAACGTGCTCCCATCAATTTCATCCACCTGCGCGCGGTTACGCACCTGATTGATAAGCGTGATACTCTCCTGGTTCACTCCTTGGAGTTCATTGAGGGCTTCCGCTCTACTTAGCAGGACATCGGCATAGCGCACATAAACAATGTCATTACCCATGGACTCGCCTACAGCTGCAGGGTCAGGCCAGTATTTAAAACTGCGCACATCATCAAGCGCCTTTCCGCTAGCATCTTCTACCAGCTCAACGACTTTGCCCTTATTATCGGTGTAGCTACCAATGAGCAGCTCTCTACGTTTATCATTCTCCTTAAATGTTTTATAGAATGCGGTATAAGTCCTAAACTGTGCCCCGAAGTTCTCCATATTCGAGGTAATCGGGTAGTTTGGAGGGAAAGCGTGCGACATATAATTGTTTTGGTAGCCCGATTGTGCAATACAAGGCGCACGGAACATAAACTCCTTGTTATTTTCGCCTTCCACTGAAAACAAGCGCGTGTAGTCGTTATACAATTCATAATTGTGGAGGTCCATAATCTCTTGAGAGGTGTTAAGCACTTCCTGCCACTGCTTTTCTTTCAGCTGCAGCTTCATTAGGAATGCTAAAGCAGCCCCTTTGGTAGCGCGGCCCAGGGGCTTCTCCTCCACGGGAAGATACTGCGCGGCGAATTCAAAGTCATTGATCATATAATCCAAGTACTCCTGCTGGGTGGCTCGAGGGGTGTTCTTTCCGATCTCCTCGATTTCCGCGGGAGTAGCCCCACTAGGAATGTTTATTATCGGAGTAGGTCCAAATAGATTATACAAAAAATAATAGGATATGGAGCGTATAAATCGCGCTTCCGCTAAAACTTTGTTTTTTGCCTCCTCATCCAGTTGATTGGATTGATCAATCAATAAAGTTACCGAATTAGCGCTCGCAATAGCCTGGTACATTTTCTGCCAAAAGGAATTCAAGAAGCTGTTGTTGATAGACCAGTTAAACTGTATAAATGGAGCGGCGTCTTTCTCCAGACCTCCGCCCGTTTCAAAGGCTATATCGGTGGTAAATTCATTCATTAAGTAGGTATAGTTCCTGTGGTCGTAGCCGATGATCCTGGAGCGTGCATAGGCCCCAGTTAATAAGGCATCGATGCCCGACTGATCCGAGAGGAACTTATCCGGGTCGTACTCCGTGAATACTTCCTCCTCTAAAAAGGAAGTACAGCTGTAGCTAAATAATAGCAATAGGGTATATATATAAATTCTAATAGTTTTCATGATTCATAGATTTTAAAGTGAAACCTGAACTCCTAAACGTACTGTTCTAGCAAGAGGATAGCTGTTAAAGGACACCTTAGATACGGAGCCACTTCCTGTTGCCGAGGCATCCGGGTCGTAGCCTTTGTACTTAGTCCATGTAGCTAAGTTCTCCATAGCCAGAAACACGTTAAACCCTTGGAAACCAAACTTATTACTTAATATTTGGTAGCTAAGATTGACATTTTTCAACCTTAAGAATGAAGCATCTTGCACGGTTAGTGAGTTGACGATACGGTCACCTCCGTAATCCGTAGGGTTCACACCGCTAGGGTATTTATTGGTGGGATTCTCCGGTGTCCAGCGGTTCAATAGGTACTCAGCGAGTCTATTTCTATACTCATTAGTTGGATACAAGGTTTCTGAGATATTGGCATCTAGCATGCTAATGCCTCCCACATATTGCAGCATAAAATCCAGCCTCCAATTTTTATAATTAAACTGGTTATTTAATCCCAGGTGTACACTAGGAAAAGGCTTCCCTAAAACCGTCCTGTCGCTTAGATCTATCTTACCATCGCCATTTTGATCTACAAAGCGTATATCTCCAGGTTTCGCATTAGGCTGCGCTGAGGCATCAATCTCAGCCTGTTTCTGGTAAATCCCCTCAGTCTCATAGCCGTAAAAAGAAAGCATCGCATTGCCCCTTTCTACCAACTGGAAATTGCTTATAAAACCGCTAGCTATGCTACCTGTAATTAGCTGAGGAATAAAGTCAGGCAATGATTTCACTTCATTTTTCAATAAAGAAACATTCAGGCCACTCTCCCACCTCCAGATATCTTTATCGACATTCACGCTGTTTAGTTGCAAGTCTACCCCTCTATTTTCAACATCCCCAAAATTCACCATGTAGCTGCTATGCCCCACCACCGAAGGGATGGGCTTACTAAAGAGCTGGTCTATGGTATTTCTTTTATACAGGTCTAGGCTACCATAAAGTCTCCCTTTGAGCATTGAGAAGTCCACACCCAGGTTGATCTCCTGAGTAGTTTCCCATTTTAAATTGGGGTTGGGCAGCCTGGCTGGCACCACACCTTGGAAGATCTCATCGCCAAACACTGCATTTCCCGAAGATATCAGCGTATTGATCGTTTGGTAGTCGCTAATCCCTTGATTACCCAGCCTACCAAAACCTATCCTAAACTTCAGATCATTACCACTTGCTGCCCACTGACCTAAGAAAGGTTCATCGCTCACTCTCCAGGCGAACGCTGCAGATGGGAAAAAGGCAAACTTGTGGTTTTCTGAGAAACGAGAGGTGCCATCTGCCCTTAGTGATAAGGTTAGTAAATAGCGCTTATTGAAGTCGTAATTTATCCTAGTAATTACACCATTCAGACGGTTTCTACTTTTCGATGAGCTCACTTCGTACTGGTCTTTCTTACCACTTTGAAGCAGGTGGTAAGAGGTGACGTCAGATAAAAACTGCATAGCACTGGCTCCTACCCCTTCGCTAGTAAACTGCTCGAATGTTGTTCCCGCCATAAGGGTTAAGTGGTGGCTTGCCCAAGTCTTCTCGTAATTCGCTATTAGCTCTGCCAGCCACTGCTCGCTGTTATTAGCGCCCTTAGTACCAATACCTCCTCTAGAAAGACCGTTTATGGTCGAGCGGTCTGTGTATGCAGAGCTGAGGCTCGTTGTGGCTCTTCCACCAAACCTAAAAGTCGTTGTGAACCCTTCAAAAGGCTTCACTTCTGCGCTCACTAGCCCGTAAAAAGTCTGGCTATTCGAGTGGTTGTCTATTCCGTAGATCAGCGCTAAGGGGTTATCTAGGGCAATAAAATTGTTTAAATAATATCTGCCACTACCATCTAAGCTGGAAGGAAGGGTAGGATCAAACTGCAGGGCTGAGTTTAAGGGCCCAGCATTCTCATTTACAGCATTGGAGGTAAAAATAGACTGATTCCTAGAATTGGTGTAATTGGCATTGATCGAGAATTTCAAAAAGCTTTTAGGGGTAAACTCCGCATTTGCACGTAGGTTGATCTTTTTAATGCCCGAGCTTTTCACCAGTCCATCCTGGTCGTAATAGGTCAGCCCCGAATAGAACCTACTATTTTCTCCGCCTCCAGAAAAGCTCAGTTGGTGGTTCATCACAGGTGCGTTATTTCGGAACACTTCATCCTGCCAGTCGGTGCCCACACCCACCTGATTGATTTCCTCTTGCGTATATATAGGGTCTTTTCCAGACTCCTCGCGTATGCTATTTAATGTCCGCATGTACTGCTCGCCGTTTAAGACTTCCAACCTTCTTGATGCATTCTGCACGCCGAAATAGTTGGAATACTGAGTGACAGTTTTTCCGGCCGCCCCCTTTTTGGTGGTGATGATCACCACGCCATTTGCTGCTCTAGTACCGTAAATCGCTGCGGCTGAAGCGTCTTTTAGGATATCGATAGACTCCACATCGTCCATCGATAAGCTTGCAGGGTCTACCCCTGGCAGTCCATCAACAACAACTAGAGCATCGTTACTACTATTAATAGATCCAGCACCACGGATTTGAATTTTCGTGCTCGCCCCCGGTGCGGCGCTTGTTTGGCTGATATTAACGCCCGATACTTTTCCGTTTAAAAGCTGAAATGCATTGGTGTTGGCCCCCTTAGTAAACTTATCCTCTTGCAGGCTAACGATTGACCCTGTTAAATCGGATTTTCTCTGCGTTCCATAACCTACCACAACGACTTCCTCCAGATCGCTTTCTTGCGCAATGAGGGTAATTGTAAGGGTCTGTTGATTGTTGTATTTTACCTCCAGTTGCTGGTACCCCAGTGAGCTGAATACCAGAGTGATGTTCTGTTGGGCTGTTTCCAACTCAAACTCCCCACTAGCGTCACTACTGGTTCCTTCGCTCGTGTTTTTAATTTTGACGCTCACATTGGAAATTGGGTTCCCCGAGGCATCGCTTACCGTACCTCGAATGGTGCGTCTTTGCTGAGCGCTAGGTAAAACCTCTCTGCTCTGCTTTCTAGGGTGCAATACAATAGTTTTATCGTCTATTGTAAAATCTAGATTCGGCTGCTTATCGAAAATTTCGTCCAATGCTTTTTCTAAAGAGATATCGCGCTTTAAGATGGTCACATTTACAGCCTGCTGCTTGATAAGCTTCGGGTTGTAAATAAAATCGTAACCCGTTTGCCTTGTAAGCTGCTCTAAAGTTTGCTCTAGTCTGGCGTTCTCTAGGTTTAGGGTCACTCGCTGCGCTTTTAAATCTAGCGCATGGAGTTGAAAGATAAAAATAAAGAATGCAATTAAAATTAGTTGTATTCTCATAATTAGTCTTTTTAGTCTTTTTTGGGAAACGCACAACGCGCTCTGCCCAAATTGAGAATAGAATTTCATATATTTGAATGATAAAGGTGTTAGTAATTACTTGTTCTGCAATAAGTGATATAATACTATACCGCAATAAGTGAATGCCGGGTTCCGCCGCAATCGGAATCCGGTATTTTACATTATATGTTGTTACTGTGTAACCATAATCCTCCTTCCTTTAAGTGTTAGGTTTACGCTTTCAGTTAATGATATTTTTCTTAAAATCGATTCTATAGGTTCATTCTTATTTAGGGTGCCTTTAAAGGTTACTCCCCTAACGAGTTCTTTACTGTCAATCTCCACATCGTACCAGCGAGCTAGGTCCGTTAAAATCACATGTAGGGGTGTATCATCAAAAATAAACTTCCCACTCGTCCAAGCTATAACACTCGAGCTCTGAACTTTTAGCTTTTTCATGCTCCTTGCACTGGCTCTCAACTGCTCGTCAGGGACAAGCGCTATCACTTCTTCTTTCTCAGCCGTCCTCCTCAATACATCCACACTTCCACTAAGTAGCGTTGTTGTGGTAACCGCCTCTTCCGGGTAAGCTTTAACGTTGAACTTAGTCCCTTTCACTTGGATCTGCTGGCCTTTTGAGTTTACAAAGAATGGGCGCCTCGGATCCTTTTCCACCTCAAAATAGGCCTCTCCCGAAAGGCTCACCTCCCGCAGGTCCGAAGCAAATATACCTGGAAACTGAATCTGGGACTCGGCATTCAACCAAACCAGTGAGCCATCGGACAATACTACCTTTAGCTGCTCGCCACGTGGCGTGGATATGCTATTTATATATTTTGATAAGTCTTTATCTTTGGCATTTCTGGTGTCAAACTCTAGGCTACCGTCCGCATTTTTTTTAAGGACTATTCCACTAGCTAGCGGTTCACCTGCGCTACTAATTTGATCAATTGTATACTCTTTCCCATTGGACATGCGTATGGTTGTCCCCAGCTGCTCTTTGCTGGATAAACTTAAATCTAGCTGAGCTGAACTACTCCCTGGCAAAGCATCTTCTGAGCTGACCGGCCGCTGCAGTAGCCAAACTCCTAGAATCAGCGCCACCGAGGCAGCGACCCCAGTGATACGCAGTAGCATCCTACGTCTTTTTGAGCGCTCCGCTGAAAGTTTCCTCCAGATAGCATCTAGCCTCCTATTCACCTCTGTATGATCAACGGGCAGGTCCATCTTAGCGTATTCATCCATCCAATCCTCAACGAGCCTTCTCTCCTGTTCGGTGGATTGTCCTAGGCGATAACGCTCCAGTATTTCTTTTGCTATTTTAGATTTATCACTCAACTTGATCTGTTTTTGGGGTCTATATAAGGGTAGACAAAGAAGTCGGGTGTTGGGGGGGTAAAGAATTTGAAAATTTATTTTTCAAATTTTAATTAGCTTGGATCTATTTCACTAATAAATGTGCATAGGCAGCCTGAAAGGCTAATTAAGAGATTTCTAATTTTACATCTGAAGGTGCGCCGGGTCTAGTTTAAAACGGATAACCTTTTTCGTAGAGCAAAAGAAAGCTCGATGGCTTACTTAAAAGATAAAAATCATAAGCAGCAATAATGCGCCAAACTTTAAGCGCAACCTGCGCAAGGCATTTTTAATATGACTTCGAACAGACTGCTCGCTGATATTTAACTCTTTAGCAATCTCTTTATGGCTGAGTCCATCGCTCCTACTCATGATAAATACCTGCTGCATTCTTTTAGGCAGGTGCGTGACCTCTACATCAATTTCCTTCTGCAGCATATTGTGTCGCACGAGATAATCCGCTCCTTCCTCCTGATTTTCCAGGTAAGTAGTAAAATCCTTAACAAAGGCATGAGCTTTCTCACTTTTAAGGTATCTATTAACGAGGCCATTTCGCGCCGCTTGGTAGAGGTAAGCGCGCAGGTTGCTGGTAATAAACAAAGACTCCTTGTTCTTCCAAAGGTTCAAAAACAAATCGTGAATGATATCCTGCGCTTCCTGATAATCGCCTAACCTTTTATAGGTAAATAAAAAAAGTTCATTTTTATATAGGTTGTAGATTTTCTCAAAAGACAATTGACTTCCAGCCCGCAGTTTTTCAAGCAGTATATTTTCATCAATTAGCTCCAGATGACGCATTATAGTTAGTTTTAGCTTGGTAAAACGTTGAATTTACTACTCAATATTAGTTATTTATTAATATTTCTGCAAATTGCATTAGCAATGTGAAATTACTATGAATAAAAACATCGGTTCAAAACTAATAACAATAGGCCCCTAAAATATTTTAACTAGAGGTAAACCCCACATATTTATGGATGAATACACGATCGAATTTCAAGGCCCCCAGAGTCTACAGCGCAAAAACATCCGTATAGAGAATGCCTTTATTATCCCATCTCTTTAAAAAATAAGGAAGCCTACTCAGAAAATCATCGTAGTCTTTGAGCTCCCGTGGAGTCCAGGCCACCTCGGCATAGGCTGCAAGCCGCGGGAAAGTTTGCTTTTGCACCACCTTTTTTGTTGGCGCCCACTCTGCCCACATCTGGCAACCGATTCCTATAATTTTATGTTTCAACTCCTCGGGTATATTATCTGGAATCGGCTGAAAGTTATAGGACTTCTCAAACGGTATTTGATCGAAGGTGTAATCTAAATAGGTATATTGGTGATGCGAGTTTACAATGTCATACCCTTTGCTAACGGCGCTGGCGATCTCCTGTAAATCTCCCTTCCAATATTGCACGATGACATTACCAGCCACCTGCTGGCTGGGGTTATCAAAATGGATGTTATCGTCCTCATGTAGCACCTGGCCAAGGATCTCATTCCAGCCCATCATCCTCGCTCCCTTGCCCTGGATATATTGAGACATTTTATTGGTAAAATCTATCTGAATATCCATATAGGATGAAAAGTTATTCTTTTGTTTTAAAGCATTAATTTCATCATTATTCTCCCACTCGTTAAACCTAACCTCATCTCCACCGATATGGATAACGTCCGTTTGGAAAAGCTCAAGTACTTCATCTACGACTTCTTTTAAAAACTGTTGCACGCGCGCATTGGCAACATTAAAAGTAGGGTAATGCTTACCAAACTTCACGGGCACTTCGATTTCCTCACCGGATGATCCCAGCCACGAATACGAGGCTATAGCAGCGCTAGCATGTCCAGGCATCTCAATCTCTGGAACTACCTTGATATGTCTTTCTCTCGCATAGCGAAGGATTCTCTTCACCTCCTCTTGCGTATAGAAGCCATCATGGGGTTCTCCGGAAGTTTTCCCGCTACCCCAAGTACCTATTTCAGTATCTTTTCTTTTAGAACCGATTTCGGTGAGCTTTGGATATTTTTTTATTTCAATGCGCCAGCCCCCGTCATCGGTTAAGTGCCAATGCAAAACATTGAACTTTAAGGCAGCCATCTCATCTAGCATTTCATAAACCTCCTTTTCCCCTTTAAAGTAGCGTCCCTCATCAATTAAATAGGAGCGCCAGGAGAAAGCAGGTGCATCGTTAATAGTTTGCGCAGGTATAGCCAGATCTTCTTTACCGGCGTACAGCAATTGAATGAGCGATTGAAGTCCGTAAAAGACTCCCGCATCATCGTGCCCAGTGATTTGTATATTCTCTGGCGTTACTATTAACTGATATCCTTCAGGCTGTTTCACAAGCTGACTATCGACAGCGAGTATTAGCTGGCTAGCGGAGGGATCACTAGTTAGCTTAGTTTTTAAGCCAGATACCGCTAAGACTTCTCTAGAGAAATAGCTAATTTCTGATTGCGACTCCTCCCCGTATACTTTCAGCTCATTAGGAATAGTAAACTGCCCATCCTGCCAAGCAATAGATGCTGGTTTGGGGAGAATGGGACTAACATGCGTTTGAGCCTTTGCATAAAAAGCTACCAGGCCCAATAAAAGTAGAGAAAACAATGTTTTTTTCATACCAAATAATTTATGTCTTGCTGCCTTATTGCGGCAGCATGGTTTAAGTTTTGCAATAGCATAATCTTAGTCTTCCTGCTATTTCAGCTAGAGCCCCTAAAAGTTCCATCTGAGTAGATTCTTCTAAGGGTACCTCTGCATTTATAAAATTAGTGTTTTTTATTTGATTTGAAAAG
>DXEZ01000051.1 GCA_019114715.1 Candidatus Sphingobacterium stercoripullorum
AATGATAAACCACCTACTAACGGAACTATCTTCTTAGGATTATCCACTCTCATATAATCAACTTCATTAACAAAATACGAGGAAGAAGAGCCCCATCCTATACCTATACTATTCACTTTAGAAAATTGTTCTTTTAAATAATTAGCCGCTAATTCACCTATTTGTGATTTTATTGCCTCTTTAGTTCTATCAAATCTTGTTGATACAACTCTTACCTTATTTAACTTATATTTTTCTTTTAAAGCAATTTCATATTCAATGATCTCTTTATTAATATCTTTAACAGAAAAATGAACTAAACCATCCTCACGAGCTTGACTAAGCATTACTGAAACTTGAGGTCGAGAAACACCTAATTCATTCGACACTTCTTCTTGTGTCATTTTTTTCTCATAATATAGCACTACAGCTCGCAATAATGTTTCTCTACTCCAAGTATTTCTTTTAGTCGATTTCAAGTTAGACACCTACTTTATTCTTTTCTTTCAAAGCATGTTCAATTGCCTGATCTATAACTTGAGACGTATTTTTAACTAATACTTCTCTTGCATCCAACCCAATTATATCATTTACTTGACGAAATTTTGCGAAAACTGTTATACCTTTTACCCTCTTACACTCTACAATTTTTTCGCTATCATCAATAACTAATAGGCATATCTGTCCAATTTTAAAATTACTTTGTGATATTCCCACACCTAAATATCCTGATTTAAAATCATTTAACAATTTATTATATTCCTGTACATACATCTTATTATTCTGAATACTAAAGTAGTACTTCAATAACACAATTAAAATTAAGAATATAATTAAAGGTATACCAGTTAACATAAATTTCGCCTCCTTAACTCAAGTTTTATTTTAGTAAGAATGAGAATCCATAAGCTATAATAACTGCCATTGGTCCCGTAATAACACGTGAAATAAGTATTGCTGTTGTTCCTGAATTGATTGTTTCTGGTTTAGCTTCGCCTAGTGTCAAAGCAACTGGTAAAAAGTCACAACATACCTGTGCATCAATTGCAAATAATGCTGGTAAAGCCAAATACATTGGAACATTTCCTACTGCAATTTGTTGACCAATTAATGTACCAACAACTGCAGCTATAACTCCTGCTGGTCCTAAAATTGGAGATAAAAATGGTAGTGCACAAATTAAACTAAGAACAATTAGGCCAATAATATTACCTGCTAAAGGAGTAAATACATGAGCCAATAAATTTCCTAAACCTGAATAGTTAATTATACCTACCAAAGTTGCTACAAATGCCATAAATGGTAGAATATTTTTAATTAAAGTATCAATTGTATCACGGCCTGCTTGGTAGAAAATATTGACGATTGATCCTGCCGCCTTACCTACTTTATCGATAATTCTTAACATTATATTTTCATTTTTCGTTTCTTCTACTACTGCTGCTACATTAGGATTAGAAAGAATATCTTTTTCCTTAGTTTCAGACTCTTTATTTTCTGTTTCTACTTTTTTGCTTAAATTTCCTTCTTGTACTACCTCTTCTATACAGTCAACCGTTACACCCGAAACAAAAATCTCTTCTTTTATAAATTTAGCAAGCGGACCTGCTGGTGTTATAGCAACAGTGTTTACTGTTGGTATTCCCATTTTAGGATATACCCCACTTCTAGCTGTTCCTCCACAGTTGACTACTGCAGCAAATGTTTCTTCCTTAGGAACTGGATTATTAAAAGCATCGATTGCTTCTGTTCCTGTTATATCAGCAATTTTTTGAGCAACAGGATCTATGCCACCACCTGTAACACTAATAACATACTTCTTCTCACCTTCTGGTTTTACTACAAGTGGTCCACCCCAACCACTTGAACCTTTGGATATACGTGCAGCTTTTTCAGTCATAATACTATCCCTCACTTTTCTAACACTATGTTATGCTCTTTCTAATCCATTTGCTTTTTGTAATCCGTCTACATCTAAACCACCTGTAATAATTTCAGGGTGGCCATCTTTTTTAAAGAAGTAAAAACTAACACGTTCAGTAATTACTCCGCGCAACCAAATTACGATAAAACCAACAATTAGATAATATAAAGCTAGTTCAGTTTTATCCCCACCAGCTTTAGCAAAACCATTAGCAATACCTAAAAATACAAATAATTCAGCTGAATTTGCATGAGGAAATAGACCTGTTATTGGATGTAACATTGAGGCTGATGCATCTATATATGCTGGCTTATATTTTTCTGGTAAAAAACGACCTGCTGTATAACACATTGGATTGGTAAAAAAGAAGTCTCCTAAAAATGGCAATACTAAATATCTCAGAAAAGAAAATTTTGTTAACTTTGCCATAAATTTGTTAACTCTTTCTTCACCAATAATTTTAATTAGTGCATTAATTGCTGTTATCAAAGCTATTAGCAAAGGAATGATTCCAGTCATATAGCTCATAAATACTTTACCACCAGCATTAAAAAGGCCTATAAAACCTTTAGCAATTGAAATTACTACGTCCATCGATTTCACCCCTTATATAATCTCTACTATGTCATTCTCTTTTATCTCTGAAATATTAACTTTATCTTTAGAAGATACAAAAATTGCACCGGGTAGTTTATCCATTACTTCATCTTCATTATTAAAATATACAGATAAATGACCTAATTCATTAAAATTATCATTAGCTTCATTACCCACAAAATCTATGGTGTATTCTCTTCCAGAAATTTTAAATTTTCCACCTACATGCAGAACATCTTTTTCATCAGATTCCTTTTCATGTATAGCTGCTACTTCTTTTAATTCTGCAGGTGCTGTACTGTTAAACATTATTAGGCATCCTACCGCCAATAAATCTTGTACTTCCGGTCCTACTGATATAACTTTTGTCTTCATCGTCTTCCTCCTTGTATGCGGTTTCAATAAATTTCTTATAAAAAGAAGGTGGAAATATCACTATCTCAGCCTTCTTCAATAAGTTTCACATACTTTAACAAAAAAATCTATATCTAATTATTTTTTTATTATAGTTTTTTCTGTTTAATATTTTCAAAAATTTCTATTAATCTACAAAAATTCTATCTTGTAATTGACGTAATTTAACTACCATTGTTGTGTCATCTAATTCAATATCATCAATTGTTAGAGCTGAACCGTTCTTAATATCACGTTTTGCAATTGCGTTTCCTGTAATACATCCTACGGGAATGTGCTTTCCCTCTACAAAGTCTTTATGACTTTCAATAACACCTCTAACTGAGAAACCACCAATTCCATCAATCTTTTCACCTGCTTTGATATCCCTCTTAGCTATAGCAATTGTTTCTGAAACAGGAGCTCCAATTGGAACAATCGCGTGATCATGGTTAATAACAGCTTTAGCAATTGTAAGTGGAGTTTCTAAACTTGCCAAGTGGAATGGTCTATACAAGATATGATGATTTCTTTCACCTTTCTTTAGTAAGTAATTCATTTCATTCTTTACACCTTCATTTTGGCCTTCTACAATTACGAATACACCAGGTGCAATTCCATCAACGTATTCAACAACACCAAACTTATCTAATACTCCACCATTTTCTTTCAAGTCTAACTTTTCAACTGTCTCGTCTAGATCACCAGCTACTCCATGCATTCCCGTTACATCTGGAATAAAGCCTGTTGCATTTGATAGTAATGTCATTTCTGCCATAGTCTTTGTTCCATCTTGGAAAGCTGCTAACATGTGTGGAGCCATATGTTTACTTTCTGCTTCTTCTCTCGCAGTATCAGGATTTGCTTCCAATTTAATCTTATTGTTTTTACCTTTACCAGCTACTAAAACTTTCATACCCATTGATTTAGCAAATTCATATAAGCTTAATGTTACAGCCGGTTCGTCACCATCAGATCCCGTATATACTAAGCCTGCAGCATCATATAATTTTTTCATTAAAGGTCCAATTGTAACATCAATTTCAACATTTAACAGTACCAAGTGTTTTTTTGCAATAAGTGTTTCCATTGCCAGTTGTGCTCCAACTTCTGTTACACCAGTTGCATCAACTAAAACTTCAACTTCTGGGTCATGAACAATTTCTTTAAAATCTGTAGCTACATGGATATCTATTTTTTCTTTGGAATTTGCATTAAATGCATCTCTTGCTCTTTCTGCATTTTCAAGTTTGATATCACTAATTCCCTTAACAACCATTCCTGGAATTCCAGCAATTTGAGAAATCATACCATAACCCATCTGCCCGGCACCAATAACTCCTACTCGTACAGGATTATTTTCTTTTTCTCTGTCTAAAAGTTGTTGATATAATGTCATAATTGAACACTCCTAACATTTGTTTTAATAAAATACATTTGTTATCTTTCGACAATTGTATATTATCACAACATTCGTTATATGTAAACGTTTTTATTACATTTTTTTTAAATTAATATAAGAAATCGATAGTATTGCTTGCTATTGCTAGTTGTAATATCTCTTACATAGAATCTTTTAGTATCTTAATAATATGTTTGATAATCTTTCTTAATAAAAAAATAGAGCAAAATGAGTTTTTAATAATTCATTTTGCTCTATTTATATAAATTTATTCTTATGATAATTTTATATCAACTAATATTCCTTGATCAGCCGACTCTTTACATGCCTTAGCTATCTTTAATGCCTTCACTCCGTCATCAACAGAAATATCAGAACTTTTTCCTGTCTTTACGTTGTTTACAAAATCCCTCAATTCATCAATAAACGCTTCAGAAAATCTCTCAGAAAAACTCTGCATAGATGGTTTTACAACACCTTCATTGGTAAATAATGTTAAGAAATCCTTATTAGGCTCTTGAGCGATACGAATCCAACCATTAGATCCCATTATCTCCATCTCTACTTGATTTCCATGAGCTACATGTCTTCCTCCAAGTAATGTTGCAATCATTCCACTCTTAAATTTTAGCATTGCTACCCCTGTTTCATATTCTCCAATATTTTTTAACTCAGGGGCTGCTATATCATTACCTAAAGCCCAAACTTGTACTGGATCATCATGTGTGTACCACCTTATTAAATCAATGTCATGAATACACATATCAACAAAAATTCCACCACTATCATTATCTGTAGCAAATTTTTTGAAACTCTCCATTCCTGATATTGGATCTATTCCATACGCGCGAATATATATAATTTTTCCTATTTTTCCATCATCTATTATCTTTTTAGCATGTTTATAAGAAGAATCAAATCTTCGCATGAATCCTAATTGAAAAATTTTTTTAGGATGCATTTTTATTTGCCGTACCATAGTATCCACTTCATCCATATTTAATCCTAATGGTTTTTCACAAAATACATGCTTATTAGCATTCAATGCATATTCTGTCATTTCAGGATGAAAACCTATTGGCGAAACTATAACAACTGCATCTATATCTTCGACGTCAATCATTTCTTTGTAATTTTTATATGATTCCAATTTTCACTTTTTGCATACTATCATTCCCCCGCAATATAGTTATATATTACTATTTAATCTTTGACTCTCCTTTAAATGAATGATCATACTTAGCTCTAAAATATGTTTCTATTTCTTCAAGTTCTACACCTTTAGTCTCTGGGACACGAACTGAAACAAACCAAGCACCAAACAAGCAGAATGCTGCAAACAAGTAGAATACATTTGCTAAGCCTATACTTGCTAATAATACTGGGAATAACAATCCAACGATGAAGTTAGCAAACCATAGTGTAAAAATTGTAATACCTGTACCTAATCCACGATATCTACTTGGGAAAATTTCTGAATTTATAAGCCAAGTAACAGGTCCAATTGTTCCTTGATCTATAATAATATAGATTAAAATTAATATCATAATTGTAACTGGCGTCCAGCTTGCATTTGCTGCAAATGTCTTAATAAGTCCTACCGCAATTAATGAAATTCCACAGAATATTAAGCCTAATAATTCAAGTGGTTTTCTACCTAACTTATCAACTGTATACATACCTATAATCGCACCTAAACATGAGAATATACCATTTGCTACGTTCGCAATCAAAGCTGCATTAGCACCAAAACCACTTGATTGTAAAACTTGAGTTCCATAATACATAATTGAATTAATACCTGCAAATTGTTGAATTATGCCTAACATACCACCTGTAATAACAATCTGAATAATCCAGTCTTTCTTAAAATCCTTAAATGATGCTTGCTCTTCCGCTGCTGCTAAATCAATCTTTGCTTTTTTCTCTATTTCTTTTGCTTCAGCTTCAGCCTGAGCTTTAGTTCTAATTTTTTGTAAAACTTGTAAAACTTCACCAAACTTTCCCTTAGTTGCATACCATCTAGGACTTTCTGGCATGGCATACATTCCAAACCATAGTACTATACCAGGTATGGTTGCTAAAGAAACCATTACACGCCAAATTCCTGCATTAGATCCGAACAAGCTTCCTAAAATAGCATTTACTACGAATACTAAAAATTGACCAAAAACGATCAAAAATTGGTTCATACTTACCATTTTTCCACGTTCAGATGCTGGTGCAATTTCAGCTAAATAAACTGGAACTACAGCAGAGGCTGCACCTACAGCTAATCCTAAAATAAAACGACAAGCAATCAAAAAGCCTGTATTTGGAGCAAATCCACATCCTAAAGCAAATACTGTAAATAAGGTTCCTAACCATATCAACAATTTTTTTCTACCTATTTTATCACTTAAAGGACTTCCAAAAACAGCTCCAAATGCTGCACCTAAAGTCAACCCGCTTGAAACAACCCCCTGAGCAAAAGGAGATAAATTTAATTGACTTGGCTTAGCCATAAAACCTAATGCACCGTTTACAACGGCTGTATTGTATCCGAATAACAAAGATCCCATACCTGTTATCCATGAAACTAATGTTAAATATCTGCGATGACTATTATCTTTATTCTTCATATTAACTCCACTCCATTACATAAAAATGGTAACTCATTTACTCCATGCGAGTTACCATTTAATTTAATTAATCTTTATAGAATTCTGGACGTTCTGGGAAATCTAAATCTTGTTTTTCTCCATCATTTTCTAGAGATACCAAGGCTGCATCTGCAGTAACAGCAGCAATATATCCATCCCAAGCAGAAGGACCTTCTGGTGAATTTCCTTGCGATACATGATCTATGAAATCACGGAATTCAATATCATAAGCACTTTCAAAACGTGCTTTCCAATCTGTTAAAATCTTTGTACTGTATTGTGCATCTAATCGAGTAGCTACTTGAGGTACTGTTGGTAACTCTAAGACACCTTCTTCACCGATGACATC
Source organism: Candidatus Sphingobacterium stercoripullorum (assembly GCA_019114715.1). Taxonomy (GTDB): domain Bacteria; phylum Bacteroidota; class Bacteroidia; order Sphingobacteriales; family Sphingobacteriaceae; genus Sphingobacterium; species Sphingobacterium stercoripullorum. Next base: position 7,287 of record DXEZ01000051.1, read on the forward strand.
ACACTTGATATCATATCCATATTGACAACGTACAAATACTTGAAGATAGATATTAATACCCTTTTTAGTTTCCATCATCACAATTTGTGGATCTTTAATATCTTTATTTTGTACATGACGCGTTTGTAGTGGTGAAAATACTCTAATGTTCTTATAATCATCACTTATTAACCAATGGTTTAGATCGATTTCATGAATTGCAGTTTCTATGATAGAACGTGTAGAATCATACTCTTCAGGTTGTGTTTGATTGTAATGACGTTCATCAATCATTAGTGGTTGGCCAATCACACCATCATCAATCATTTTCTTCATTTGAACATATTCAGGAGCATAATGACGCATAAATCCTACTTGTAACATACGTCTACCTTGCTTCTTTTCTTCCTCAATAATATCCATACATTGTTTAGCATCTAATGCAAGTGGTTTTTCACAAAATGTGAATTTTCCTTCCTTCAAAGCTGCCATTACGACTTCATAATGTGCTTCATTACTTGCTGTACATACGACTACATCTACATCTGGATCTTTTACTAAATCATGATAATCTGAGTAATCCTTTGCTTCTAATCCTAAATCATCTAATGCTTTTTGTGCTTTTCCTGGAACAATATCACATACAGCTGTTACATCTACATTTGCTATTGTCTTAGTTAAACGATGTAGATGATCTCTACCAATAAATCCTATACCTACAATACCTACTTTAGTAATCTTTGCTTCTGACATAATCAATAATCCTCCTAATATTAACTAATTTAATAAGTTTTCATCGATATATTTACGAGCCTTCAAAGCCATTTCCAAAGGATTAGCCTTATCTGGATCTTGTTCTGCTTCAATTACAATCCAACCTTTATATCCATTATCTACAAGTTTCTTATAAACAGGAACAAAATCTAAATCTCCATCTCCTGGAACAGTAAACATACCATTTAAAAATGCTCCTTGGAACGTTAAACCTTTTTCACGAGAATCACGTTCTTTATCTTTACGAACATCTTTAAAATGTACATGTACTATGCGGTCAATGTAGCTATCTAATAGATCCATATAGTCTCCATCTGAAACATAAATGTGGCCTGTATCATATAATAAGCCTACTAAATTAGGATCAGTGTTTGCCATCAATCTATCTACTTCTTCTTTCGTTTGAATACCTGTTCCCATATGATGGTGATATGCAACTTTGATATCATATTTAGCAGCAATCTCACCATAGTGATTTAATCCTTCACAAACCTTATCCCATTCAGCATCCGTAAAATGTGGTTTTTCTGTAAAAATATTCTTATCATCCATTTGTTGAATAGAATATGTTTGTTCTGATACAACAGCAACATGTGCTCCAACTGCTTTTAAGAATTGACAATGTTTTTCAAATGCTTCACTAGCTTTTTCAATCCCATCTCTTATAATAAAGCTACTGAACCATTGACCTGCTATATGAAGATTTCTTAATCTTAACTCATAATTTAACTTGTCAGGTCCTGGGAAAAATCCTCCTACTTCTGTACCTTCAAAACCAGCTACTACAATGTCACTCAATAATTGCTGTAAGTTATTATCTTTTCCTATGGATGGAATATCATCGTTTCTCCAACCAATTGGTGCTATTCCCCATGTAATACCATTTTTATCTGCCATAATAAATTCCTCCTATAAATCTTCTATTTTAACTGGCTTCTTATCTCTTAAAGATTTTGCTGCAGCTTCTGCTAACTTGATAGCTTTGATGCCATCCTCATACGATCCTAAAACTCTATCTCCTATTTCTTTTCCTTCTACCAACGATATAAATTGTTCGATTTCACTCTTATAAGCATCCATATATCTTTGTAAGAAAAAGAACATCGGCTTATCACTTTGAACATCTTCAGATGAATAGTACTCTGTTGTTGTATCGTTAACATTATTAGCCTTAGCCATGCCTTTAGAACCAAACAATTCTATACGTTGATCATACCCATAAACAGCTTGTCTACTGTTATCTATAACGCCTATCATTCCATTATCATACGTAAGTGTTACGATAGCTGTATCGATATCACCAGCATCTGCTATAGCAGGATCTATCAAATTAGCACCAGTTGCATATACTTCTGTAATTTCATGATCAGGAATGAATCTAGCCATATCAAAGTCATGAATCATCATATCCATGAATAATCCGCCTGAATGCTTGACATAATCTATAGATGGTGGTTCAGGATCTCGTGAAGTTATCTTAAGTACTTGTGGTTCACCAATATTTCCTAGCTGACGATGTTCAACAATTCTATAAAAATTTTTGTCAAACCGTCTATTAAAACCTACGCCCATAATAATATTAGACTTTTTCACATCTTCATATGAATTCAATATTTCATTCATATCAAAGCCTAGTGGTTTTTCACAGAAAATATTTTTTCCAGCTTTAGCAGCCGCAGAAACCATAGCCGGATGTAAATCAGTAGGTGTACAAATCAATACAGCGTCAACTGAACTATCACTTAATACTTCCTCATAATCAGTAATGACTGTATATCCTTCATACTTTTTTTTCCAAGAATCATCAGCAGCTATATCACATAGGTACTTTATGTTTACGCTATCATTAGACTTTAAATTCTTGAAGTGTATACTTCCGATTCTCCCTACTCCGATAATCGCTACATTAATTTTTTTATCCAAACTCATTCCCACCTCTCAAACTAAAATTAAATATGGCCATACTTGTGCAAGTGTTAACAAAACTTTTAAAATATATAAAAACGAAAATAGTTAACATTTTCACAATGAGTTGCAAACGCTTTACACCTAATATGATATTCTTA
>DXEZ01000052.1 GCA_019114715.1 Candidatus Sphingobacterium stercoripullorum
ATATTAATCGTTATTTAATTTAGCCGCTAATAAACGGACACGGTACCTTAAAGTGCAAATCCAGCCGCCAATTAGTATCCAGCCAATAACTGCAGAATAAAATACGGGCCTCATGTTATTGTCCATATCCAAATCTCCAAAGGTCGAGTTACCACCACTTCCCGGGTGTAATGAGTCGGTAAGTTTGGGGAGTACAAATAGTAGGACAACCATAATTGGAAAAGCAAATATATTGTATACGGCGGAGATCCGAGCTCTTTGCTGTTCTTCCTCTAATGCATTTCTTAATACTAGGTATGCTAAATACATCAGCGTTGCAATGGCTGAGCTGTTTAGCTGGGGATCATTTGTCCACGGTTCGCCCCAGGTAATGTTTGCCCATTGCATGCCCGTTAATAAGCCTAGAAAGCAAAAAACTATCCCCGTGTTTACTGCCTCAACTGCTAAAGTGTCGTTTTTTAAATTAGAGGAACTTAAGTACTTGATGCTGTAAATAACAGATACCAGGTACATGCTGAGCATGCTGAACCACATGGGGACGTGGAAGTATACATTGCGAATAGACTCGTTTAAAATATGTAATTTGGGGACAGGTCCAAGGAAGCCAGCAACAATAGAAAAGCCAACTAAAACGACGCCTAGGTATTTCCACCACATTTTTCTCATCATGTCAATTCTGTATTTTAAAGAATTTAATCTTTCCAAAGGTAAGGAAATAACAATAAAGAAATAGCAATTGTTGCAACATTTATGAACACAAGTAGGAGTATCTCATTCAAGCTTTGCATTCTTTCCATGCCTTGTAAGGATTGCATAGAAAATTTTATAAGTACCATTAATAACGGGAGAATCAAAGGAAATCCCAATATTGAAATAAGTGTGCTGTTGCCATTAGCACGAGAACTGATTGCCGAAACCATGGTAAGGATAGTGGCAAAACTAATGCTGCCTAACCAGATGGCTAGGATGTAAAAGAGTAGGTCTTGAACGGGACTTTTAAAGGTCAAAGTATACACTGAAAATGCGATTATGCATAACAGGGTCATTAGTAAAATGTTGTATACCGTTTTGGCTAGGATTATTGCTTTCGGACTAGCAAGTGTGTAGTAATATAGGTTTCGGTTGGAACTTTCGGCTGAAAAGCTTCTACTCACTCCGTTTATGGCGGCGAACAGTAGGATAATCCAAAATAAAGTATTCCAAACAACTGAGTCTACCGTGTTGAATGCTTGGAAGCATAGAAATACGGTAGACACAACATATAAGATAATGCCGTTTATTGCATGCTTAGATCGGAGCTCTAAGAGAGCATCCTTATACACTAGTGTTTGGACTTGACGTAATAATTCCATTTGATGCAAAGATACAAGGAATTATTGTGTCAACATAAATGTTTGATTAACTACACTAAGCGTTTTTAACGTCTTTTTTGACCTCCTTAGCGGCATCTTTAGCGTCGTTAGCTAAGTCATTCCCTAAGCTCTTAGCTCTTTGGATAGCAGCTTTTCCTGCATCTTTAGCTTTGTCGGTAAAAGTACTTAATTCTTTTTTTGCTTTTTTAGCAAGCTTTTCTGCTTTTTTAGCTTCTTTCTTAGAGATATCTTGAACAGTTTTAGATAAATCTTTGATGTTCTTATTAGCTTTATCTAATTGCTTTTTTCCATCTTCTGTTGCTAATAAATAGTAAGCAGCAGCTCCTGCAGCTAAACCAATAAGTGCAAAAGCGATTAAACCGTTTTTATTATTTTCCATTTTGTTTTGAATTTAGTTATTTCTGAATTTACCTAATTATGAGATAAATAGCAAGTTTCATTCCAAACTAGATTCTAATGGTGAAAGTTTTAAAGTTTTTGTTCAACTTGTTGTAAACTGTATAAATAGTGGTATAAGCCGCTTGGATTATCTATTAATTCAACGTGTTTCCCTTTTTCGCTTACACTACCTTTTTCTATTACAAAAATATGGTCTGCATCTTTTATAGTCGATAATCTGTGTGCTATCACTATGGAAGTTCTATCTTTCATGAGCCCTTCTAGCGCCTCTTGAACTAATCTTTCAGATTCTGAATCCAAGGAAGATGTTGCTTCATCTAGGATTAAAATTGCTGGATCTTTCAGTAGGGCTCGAGCAATGGCTATACGCTGCCTCTGTCCACCAGATAGTTTAACGCCTCTTTCACCCACTACCGTATCGTAGCCTTCTGAGCACTGCATAATAAACTCATGGGCATTGGCTCTTTTTGCGGCTTCAATGATTTCTTCAGCATCTGCATCTAGCTTGCCGTATCGGATGTTTTCCCGGATGGTTCCACCAAAGAGTAGCACGTCTTGTGGAACTATGGCCACTTGATTTCTAATGTCCGTAAGGGAATAGTCGCTGGTGCCATCGTACAACACCTGGCCTTCTGTAGGCTTATAAAATTGTAGGATTAATGCTGCAATAGTTGATTTACCAACTCCACTTGGACCAACAAAGGCTACCTTTTCTCCGGCCTTAACCTCAAAAGAAAGATCTGATAATACAAGCCTCTCTTGCCTTCCTGGATAAGAAAAATTTACATTTTTAAACTGTAGATTTCCGTGTATGGTTTTATGGATCGTTTTTGCCTCTTCATTAACAGGAATGTCTTCGGTAGTTTCCCCTAGGATTTCTAGAACACGTTCGCTAGCACCTAGAGCTTTTTGGAATCCCGAGTATAGCTCTGGGAAGCTACCCATGGACCCTGCAACAAATATAGAGTACAGGAGGTAGGTGGTCAAATCTCCAACTGTAATACTTCCATCGGATACTAACGCACCTCCATACCAGATCACTCCAATAATAGCTCCGAAAATACAGAATATGATGAACGAGACGAATAAGCCTCTATAGGTAGCCCCTTTTACAGCGATATTAACAACTTCTTTGAGTTTTGTATTGTAACGTTTAGCCTCGTGAAACTCATTGACAAAGGCTTTTACACTGCTAATGCCTAGTAATGTTTCTTGGACTATGCTATTGGAGTCTGCGAGTTGGTCTTGTGCTTTTTTACTGAGTTTACGAATGAACCGTCCGAAAAGTATGGCGGCCACTACGATTAAGGGTAGAATAGCTAGATTCATGAGCGCTAGCTGCGGCGAAACCCAAATTAATAATGCGATTCCAAAGACCAAGCTAATAGCTTGACGAATTAATTCGGCGAGCGTTGTGGTCATGGTCTCTTGGATTTGTGATAAATCTGCCGATAACCTACTGTTTAGCTCTCCAACTCTCCGGTTGTTGAAAAATTCAATTGGCAGGGTGATCAGCTTGAAGTAGGTGTCCTTTCTAATGGTCGCTAGCGATTTTTCAGATATTTCTACGAATAATCTAATTCTGAAAAAAGAAACTAGGGATTGAAAAAATAATACAGCAAACGAAATGAGTCCTATGTAACCAATTGAGGGAGGGAGCCAAGGGTACTTTTGTTGACCTTGTGCGGCATCTATCAATGCCCCTAGCAGTGCTGGGAAGGTTAACAAGCTTAGACTAGAAAGAACTAAGAAAACCATACCAATGACGAACTTGCTTTTGTAAGGTTTGATATAGGAAAAAAGCTGAAGCCCCTTTGCTAATAATTCCTTGCTCATTTTAGGTTTAGCCATCTCTTTGGAACCCTTATCGCTGCTGTTTAAACGTGCTCTTGCCATGAATTAATCGCTTAATAAGTTTTTTTTATATGAGTATTAATCGTTATAGAGTCGTACTTTTTTATTCAAAGGCACAAAACTACTGATATATTGTTGCTTAACCTATCAAACTTAAGTCATTTAACAGGCTTAATAT
>DXEZ01000053.1 GCA_019114715.1 Candidatus Sphingobacterium stercoripullorum
TTTGTGCGCCCACCTGGGCTCGAACCAGGGACCAAAAGATTATGAGTCTTCTACTCTAACCAACTGAGCTATGGGCGCGATAAAAGAGCTTTATAAAGTTTATTTTCTTTATTATCCCTTTTGACGATGCAATTATCGATATTTGTAATGAGAATTCAAAATATTTATCATGAAAAAAATTAAAAACATCATCTTTGACTACGGGAATGTAATATTTGATATAGACTTCAAAAGAGCTCAAGAGGCATTTGAAAACCTAGGAATCAGTGAGTTTGATCAACATTTCGGTCAGTTGAAACAGGATAATATTTTCGATGACTTGGATAAAGGAAAAATATCTGCACAAGAGTTCAGAGACGGGATTCGTGACATTACTGGACAACACGCTCTCAGTGATCAGCAAATCACGGACGCATGGAATTCTTTACTAATTGGTATTCCCGAAGGTAGACACGAGCTGCTATTGACACTAAAAACTTTATATAGGACTTTTCTACTTAGCAACAACAACGAAATCCACTACCAATCCATTATAGAATATTTAAATCGAGAGTATCGTATTAAGGACAACTCGGTTTTCTTTGAAAAAGATTACTACTCACATTTGATGGGGATGCGAAAACCAGACGCAGAGATTTTCGAATACGTACTAAGTACTCATAACCTAAACCCCGAAGAAACTTTATTTATAGACGATAGCCCGCAACACTTAAAAACAGCAGACCAACTAGGGTTGATTACCGCTCAAGCAACTCGAGAGATGCCTTTTGAGAAAATTATTAAATCCTACAATCTGTTATCATAATTAGTCTGAAAAAAGGGGAAACTAGCTGAGTAAAATAACAACTTACTGACATTACTTTTTGTAGCTTTGCATGCTCTATTTAAAGCATAGCAAATGACGAATAAAAAAGGTTTAATATCATTAGCATTTGGTGGATTAGCAATTGGAATGACTGAATTTACCATGATGGGGATTCTTCCTGATATTGCAAGCGACGTAGGGTTAGACATCCCGACTGCGAGTAATCTTATAGGATTGTACGCATTGGGAGTGGTCGTTGGTGCGCCCACCTTAGTAGCTGCCACATCAAAGTATTCTGCTAAGCGGGTATTGGCTGTTTTAATGTTTGTCTTCTTTTTATTCAACGGACTATTTACAATAGCTCCCAACACATGGACGTTATTTACCGCAAGGTTCATTTCAGGCCTCCCACACGGAGCATTTTTCGGTATTGGCTCTGTTGTTGCCGCACAACTTGCTCGACCTGGGAAAGAAGCACAGGCCATCTCTATAATGTTTACAGGAATGACCATTGCTAACCTTGCTGGTGTGCCGCTAGGAACATACATAGGTCACCATTACTCATGGAGACTAACCTATGGAGTAGTCAGTTTGTTAGGACTCATTACCGCAGCATCTATTTATTTCTGGATGCCTCCTACCCCTCCTAATAAAGGGCAAAATGTTATCCAGCAAATGTCCTATTTTAAAACTAGGAAAGCCTGGTTATTAATAGCCATAATATCAATTGGGACAGGTGGTTTATTCGCTTGGATTAGCTACATCTCTAAACTTGTCACTAACGTTTCAGGGCTACACCCGGACAAAGTATCATTAATCATGATTCTTGTGGGTTGTGGTATGTTTTTTGGAAATTTAATTGGAGGAAAAATTGCCGATACCTTCTCTCCCACTAAAGCAGCAATTGCAGCTTTTGGAGCGATGTCGTTCTGTCTAACGGTTCTTTTCTTTATCTCACCGTATCAAGCATCTGCTTATCCCATGGCCTTTATAACTGGAATGATAGCCTTTACCATAGGCTCACCGTTACAGCTCATGTTAATTAGAAGTGCAAAAGGAGCTGAAACTTTTGCTGCCTCAGCTGGTCAAGCGGCATTTAATGTTGGAAACTCTTTAGGAGCTTATTTTGGCGCGATCCCCATTGCACTGGGCTATGCCTATAATTATCCGCTTATAATTGGAGTGGTTATGGCCTTTATAGGTTCTATGTTAAGTATATTATACCTTCAGTTGTATAAGAAGAACCCTAAAGGCCCGGATCTAGAATCTAACACGGGTAACTCTCCAGATGGATTCATTTCTACCGAGGGCTTAAATAGCAACACGCAAGCAGAAACAGCGCTTAGGGTGTAAGCTCTAACACCCTATATATGCAGACGCCGCTTTAGGGTGATTTAAGGCCTTAATTAGCTGCCTAAAAAAAGGTCTATAAACAAAATTGGGTTCCCTTTTGGGAACCCAGGTATTCATTTATTATTAATCTAGTTCTTACTGAACTTTGTATCGATAAACCTTCCGTCCGATATTTCCCACAGCATCTTTTCCTTCTACAATGACCTTATAATTTCCATTCCCATCGGCATTGTAAAACTCCAATTCCACATTCCCGCTTCCAATTATTTCAATATCTGGTTTCCAGAAAATAGTGGTTCGGTAATCGTTGGTGTTTTTCTTTGCTGGAGTATCGTACTTCGGAGCATAGAATTTACGCTCTTTAATAAACCCTAATGGCTGAAGATCTAAAACATTGGTTTTAGGAAGTAGGCTTTCTATTTCCGCTAAAGACATCCGCGCTTGGGATTTCTCTTTTTTCTTGGTCATAATAGAAACTACACCGTCATTTTGATACACATTTCTTACTGTACCTAATTCGTCTTTTAAGAAGATTTCAATTGCCTCTATATCCTCTACCATAATAGAGTTTAAAGAAGGTTCATCGATTGGCATACCATCTAAGAAAAACTGAACTGGCACCCTACTTCCCATATTGTAGTTCCTAGTTACGTAATATTTAAGGGTTTGGTTATCGTAGGTTATCCCAGTAAGCAAGGTACTCAAGCACATGGTTAGTACATTACATCCTTTTAACCTATCGGCTTCTATTCGGTGGTCCGCCATAGATAGACCAGATAAGGCTGAAAAATCTCGACTTGAGACTTTTGACTCCACCCTAGCAGTAACCGTAACTTCATCAATTAAAACGGAAGTTCTAAACTCGTTTCTACTATTGGCCAGGTATTTCTCAAACTGTTGATCTATGTTTTGAGTTTGATCGGCCCAATAAGGGTTGTTTTTATCAATATCTGGAAAGTATGTTTGGTCCATATGAATAACAAGATCGCGGTAATTGTCATTACCACGAGCATTAATAGTAGCTTCTACAGAATCAGGGAAAGACAAGTTTTCAAAAGCAAACTTGCCAGAAGGATCCGTATAAGCATCTTTTCTCAGTGCACCTCCGGGTATAGACAAATGCAGCCCTCCGTTGTTAACTGGCCTTCCATTATTCATCCTCAACGTTCCGCTTAAAGTAATACCGTGCTCGGGTAGAAAAGTTATTTGCGGATATTTTTCAGCTATCAAATCGCTGTAATCAAAACGGCGGAAACCTTGGGTTAAAAGCAAAGCTTCTAAGGCTTGATCTCTATTTTCATTCTCTTCATTAAAGTAATAATTCGGTTTCTCCACATAACCTTTAATATCGGCCGTTAGAAGAAAGCTACTCAATATAGAGTGCTCTAAATTATCGTCATAAGGCACCTTCTCCTCATCCACCACAGAAATAGAATAACTTCCTAAAATAGAGTCAGGGACATTATCCACTTCAATGGTCAGGTTCACTAGGTCTTTTTTACTGTATTGGCTTTTATCGCTTTTAATGGCTATATCCAAAAGTGGCTCACGTGCTATCATTAGCAACCTTTCACTCAAGGGTTCCCCTTGTGCAGACATCAGTGTCACCTGAGCTAAACCATTGGGCAAGTTCTCAGTAGGTATTAACACACTCTGCTGCTGATTTTTCATGGTTAACTGCGCACCATATATAAGGTGTCCATTAAGTTGAGCGAAAATATAAAACGGCTTATTTTCTACATTTGGGAAGTTCTCTTCGCTCGTTGCAATACTGACCTGCATACCGTTATCGCTTAAATCAGCTAAAGACAGGGTCATTTTATCTGAAACCACTTCTGGGAGCGGGTAGCTTTTCACCCCTTCACTGCCAAAATCAATCTCGGCAGTATAACTCACGCCTGGTTGAGGCATGAAGTTTACATAACCCATCCCTAGGCCAAAGTCTTCTAATGTTGCGACTTCATTCTTTTTATCGTCTAAAATTTTTCCTGTAACATTAACTCCTTTTCCATCCGTTCCTACAGCTTTAAAAGCAAGCTTCTTGGATACGCCCGCCACAAGCTCCCCTCCTTCAGGGAAAAATTGAACGTCTACATCCCAAAGCGACTTTTTCAATGAAAAATCGGTTCTCAATCGATCTCCCCCTTCAGAGTCTACACTGACTACCAGGCGTCCATTTTCTAGCCACCCCTCTTCCTTAATATTTAAGTCTATAGACAGGCGCCCCATATCATCGGTTGTCCCTCTACCTTTATTAAAAGCATCCCATCCGTCATTGGCTTCCCAATTGACTCTTTGCCTGCCAAGCAACTCCCCTCTGGCATTGCGCAGTTGAATAGTTGCTTTTGTCCTTCCCCCTCTGCCGCTCGGCTCGTATTGCACGGTCCCACCTAACTTTTTATTTATAGCATCGCCTATGGGAACTATTTTATTATAAAAGAAAGCTGGGTCGAAATTTGCCATCCACTTTGTGTAGGCGCGAAACCGGTAGTTATCCTGGGAAACGTATTCTGGATTCAACACCCAATGCCCTTCTCCTACGCCATTTTTCAGTGGAATACGCATCGTTTGAATAAGCGAGTCCTTGCTATTCAATATTTCCACATACCCTACCGTACTTGGAATATACTCCACAAAATTATGATCCATATAGGTTTTAAACCATAAGGTATCTCCCACTCCATAGTAAGGCTTATCAAAATGCATATGCATTTTCTCTATCGGATAAACACCTAAATATTTTTGCAACCTTTCAACCACTGTATTAATAGGAATATCAGGTTTTTGTTGTGCCGTTCCTTGTAAAAAGGTCAATAATATTATTACTGAAAGTACTATATTTCTTATATTCATGTTGGAATATTTATTAGCCGAGCTAAATATATTGAATTTCACTTTAAAAGCTAAATGATAAACGTTTTAAAATATCCGAAGTGGCTAGCAAAAGCACCCAAGCGATGAATTATATTAAAGAGGCCTAGTAATCTCCAATAAAGTTTAAGTTAAAGCAGCGGGGCAAGAAGCCTGCAAAGGGAATCTATCCCTCTTTTCCATTTGCTCCTTGCTAGCCAACCCTCTAGCGTTAACTGTTTGCTGTGGCCTTTATCGATCTGAAACTGCTGATTCATATCTTGGCAGAGTTTGGGGTCAGCCACCACTGCGGCAATCTCGTAATTAATATAAAAGCTACGTGTATCCAAATTCACGGTACCTATGAAGCTGACTTTATCATCTACATTAACGGTCTTGGCATGAATGAAGCCCTTATCGTATAAATACACCTTCACTCCTCTTTTCAGCAGCGGTTTTAAAAAGGAGAAAGAAGCGTGCTGCACAAAAAACGAGTCGCTACTTTTGGGCAGTATAATCTCAACCTCTACTCCAGAAGCTGCGGCAATCATTAGAGCTGTTTCCAGCTCCTCACTAGGAATGTAATAGGGCGTAACCAATTGAATCTTCTTATTGGCTTCACCTATAGAGATTAATAAAGCCTCCATATTATACGGACCTTTTGATCCGGGGTTACTGGAAACATAAGAGACCGCAGCATTCCCTCCACTACCGGCTACTTCAACGCCTAGGATATAACTTTTATCCAGGTGGAAAGGTTCACTGCTAGCTTGCATCCAGGAGTTCCAAAAATTGAGCTGCAGCATAGCGACCGAGTCCCCTACGACCCTTACCGCGGTATCCCTCCAATACACTCCTTTATTTTCCTTAAGGTTGATATAACGATCTGCAATATTGATTCCTCCAGTATAACCAATCTTCCCATCTATAACGGCGATTTTCCGGTGATTTCTATAATTACTATTAGCTAGAGAGGTAAAAGTGACGGGTAGAAATCCAGTCCAACTAAAATGTATGTTTTTCTTTTTCCTTTTTAGGTATTTATGCAAATTGGGTGACCCAAAGCTATCTATTATAATGCGTACACGGACGCCCTCTTCTGCTTTTTTCTCGAGGATATTTAGAATCTCCTTCCCTATGGTGTCAATTTCAAAAATATAATACTCCATATGAATAGAGTGGCTCGCCGCTAATAGGTCTACTTTTAAACGTTGAAACTTTTGCTCTCCATTGATCAGTAGCTCAACCTGGTTGTGTAGTGAGGGAAAAGACAGTCTTTCATTTTTCAAAAAGGTGTATACTCGCGACAGGTTACCTATCCTTTCATTAATCTCCTGCAGCTTTTCCTCCATAATGGGCTCGAGGCGTCCCCATTCTTGCTGAATACGTAATAGTTGATGCTCATTGATTTTCTCGAGCCTTTTCTCTGTGGTAAACTTCTGACCGAATAAATAATACAACAAGAGTCCCAGGAAGGGTAAAAATACAATCACAAGAATCCATGCAATTGTTTTTGTTGGATTACG
>DXEZ01000054.1 GCA_019114715.1 Candidatus Sphingobacterium stercoripullorum
TGCTAAAGCTGCACAAGATGCGGCGATTACAACAACCAATGGTAAAATTGTTAGTCAGCAGCAGAACCAAGTTTCTATTCATGGGAAAGTGGTTGATGAATTAGGTAATCCTATTGCTCATGCAACAATCCGCGAGCTTGACTCAGGGAAAACCACGACCTCTAATAGCGATGGAAGCTTTTCAATACAGGTAAACAGCTTACCAGCAAGCATTCAGATCTCTTTAGTAGGCTACAACACCATATCGATGGAAGTATCAAGCACCAATTCCATTGAAGTTAAATTAGAGCCATCTATAAAAGAAGTAGATGAGGTTGTTGTAGTAGGTTACGGTACTCAAAAGAAAATCAACCTTACAGGTGCGGTCAGTCAAATATCTGGTGAAGACTTGGAGGATCGACCAGTAGCGAACCTATCTCAAAAACTTCAAGGAAGCATCCCCAACTTGAATGTAAACTTCTCATCGGGTAGGCCCGGCAGTGTGGGGACTTTCAACATTAGGGGGAACACTTCAATTAATGGGGGGCGACCTCTTATTTTAATCGATGGTGTGGAAGGCAATATTGACCGTCTAAATCCCAATGACGTATTGTCGGTCACGGTACTGAAAGATGCTTCTGCTTCTGCAATTTATGGAGCAAGGGCGTCTTTTGGTGTAGTATTAATTACCACCAAATCGGGCGAGGAAGGTACTTCTGAAATCGCTTTCTCCACTCATACTAGCGTAAGCAGTTCTACCACTTCTAATGATTATGAAACTAGGGGTTATTATTCTGCGAAGATAAACGATGACTTTTTTAGAGCTTATGCTGGTAAAAACTACACCAAGTATACGGAGGATGACTACTACCAGCTGTGGATAAGGCGCAACGATAAAACGGAACATCCCGATAGACCGTGGGTAGTTACCGATGATAGGGACGGTAAGCCTACATATGTGTATTACGCCAACACCGACCTCCACGACTTCCTATACGACGATAAACGCCCTACTTGGCAACATAATTTGAGTATTTCTGGAGGAAATGAAAAAAGTAGGTACTATGTATCTGCCAACCTTTTTGATCAAAAGGGAATGATTAAAGTCGACCAAGACCGCTTTAAATCTTATAATTTCCGCGTAAATCTAAGCAATAAGGTAAATGACTGGCTGGAATTCAGTAGTAACACGAAGTTTTTCGCCTCTAATTATGACTTCCCTGGGTATAGAACGGTTAACGATCTATTTGACTTTTCTCTTTATAGTGGCCTAGCGAGCTTTGTCCCTGTTAACCCAGACGGATCGGCTGTATACACGACCTCACTTATGGACTACCGCTATGCTGAGGGGAGAGTAGCCTTACTGACTAACGGTTATCACAACAATGCGGACAAATGGAATGACTTCTCAACAATCTTTGAGGCTACTATCTCGCCATTTTCATTTCTAGACTTCAAGTTGAATTACGGGTATAACAAAATGTTTTACAATACTATAAAAAGGTCTGATAATCTGGATTATTCAAAATACCCGGGAGAATATGAAACTAGAGTAGATGACATTGGCCTGAGTAGACTGGAAGAATCGCGGTCCGATTACACCTACCATTCGGCTAACATCTATGCGAATTTCGACCAAGACTTCGATAATCATCACTTAAAGGGTGTCCTTGGTTTCAATTATGAAACTCAATTTATAAAAGATGTTTACGCATCTAGGGAAGGGTTAATCACCAAGGAACTTGACGACTTCAACCTCGCTAAGGGAGATGTCATGAATATTACTGGTGGGAGAAACAGCTATGCCATTGCGGGTCTATTCTATAGGTTAAATTACGATTACCAGGGAAAATACTTAATCGAGACCAGTGGCCGATACGATGGTAGCTCCCGCTTTAAATCGGGACATAGATTCGGTTTCTTCCCTTCGGTTTCTACAGGCTGGAGACTTAGTGAGGAAAGCTTTTTTGAGCCATTGAAAAAACACATCAATGATTTCAAAATCCGCTACTCCATTGGTATGCTTGGAAACCAGCAGATGCTCGGCTATTACGATTACCTGCAGCTCATTGACCCTTCAGGGCAGATGTCCTATTCTTTTGGAGAAGGAGTTAGGGCACCCTATGCCAGTGTATCGGATCCAAACTCGGCAGATCTCACCTGGGAGAAGGTTACTACCAACAACCTCGGTGTTGATTTAGCGATGGTAAGCAACCGGCTAACACTTTCTTTGGACGCTTATATACGGAACACCAAGGATATGCTCACTAAGGGTATGACATTACCAGCAGTGTATGGTGCGTCATCTCCTAAGCAAAATGCGGCAGATTTATCGACCCGCGGTTGGGAAGTCGCCATAAATTGGAAAGACAATTTTGATGTCCTTAATAAATCTTTCAGGTATAACCTAGGTATTGGCCTTGCTGATTATACGAGTAAAATCACCCGGTACGACAACCCTACTAAAATATTATCGGATTATTATGTGGGGCAGAAGTTAGGTGATATTTGGGGCTACAAGATCGATGGATACTTTCAGACTGATGAAGAGGCCAGCCAGTATGATGTGAACCAAAATGCGGTGAATGCTATTATCAATGCCTCTGCGGGTGCAGAAAAAGGATTAAAAGCGGGAGACCTAAAGTACTTAGACTTAGATGGTGATAAGGAGATTTCTCTGGGTGCTAACACTGCGGATTCCCCTGGTGATAGAGTTATTATTGGCAATAGCCAACCACGTTACACTTATGGGGTTAACTTTTCTGCAGATTGGAATAATATTGACCTATCTTTTTTCCTTCAAGGGATCTTAAAACAACATTGGTACCCTGCGCCTCACTCTATGGCTTTCTGGGGTCCTTACAGCAGGCCTTTCGCAAGTTTCATTCCTGCAAACTTCATGGATGACGTATGGAGTCCTGAAAACCCAGATGCCTACTTCCCACGACCAAGGGGGTATATAGCTATGGCTACCAATAGAGCATTAGGAGCGGTCAATGATCGGTACATGCAGAACATTGGTTATATGAGGCTCAAAAACATCACCCTAGGGTATTCTTTCAATAGTAAGGCCATTTCCAAAGCAGGAATTAAAAATGTTCGGATTTATGTAACGGGTGAAAACGTGTTGACCTTTACAAAGCTGAAATCAAAATATATCGACCCAGAGCAGGCAGCAGGATCAAGTGGCACTTCTAAGGTATACCCTTGGGCTCGAACTTTTGCAGTGGGCATTGATATTAAACTATAATAAGAATTGTAAATTTTATTCTAGGAAAATGAAAACTCTCAATATATATAAATACTTGTTGCTAAGCGTAGCAATTGGGTTAAATATCTCTTGTGATAAGATGCTAGACAAGTTGCCTGGCGACAAACTATATCCAGAAACCTATTTCACCAACGAGCAGGAGATCAAGCTATTCACCAATAAATTTTATGACCTCATCCCTACGGCAGAAACGCTAGGTAAAGAGAATGCCGATGTAATTATCATCAACGAGCTTTTACCGGAGATATCTGGGCAAAGGGTCGTCCCAGCATCTGGCGGTGGATGGAGCTTTTCTACGCTTAGAGACATCAACTTTTACTTGGAGCATGCTGAAAACAACCCCAATGAGCAGGTTAGGGAAAAGTACAACAGCGTGGCTCGATTTTTCAGGGCGTTTTTTTATTTTGAAAAGCTTAAGAGGTTTGGAGAAGTCCCTTGGTACGATATAGCGCTAAATTCTAACGACCCTGAAATCTATAAACCTAGAGATTCTAGAGAATTTGTGGTCCAAAAGATATTAGAGGATTTAGATTATGCTATTGAAAATGGCCCAGCGGAAAAAAGTTTATATAGAATCACCAAATGGACCGCTATGGCCTTAAAATCGCGCGTCACCTTATTTGAGGGGACCTTTAGGAAGTACCACCAGATTGAGGGCGCCAATAAGTATTTAGAAATCTGTGCGGCAGTTTCTGGAGAGTTTATAAACACCAGTGGATATAGCATCTACAAAAGTGGCGACAAGCCTTATTTTGACCTCTTCTCTACATTTAGC
>DXEZ01000055.1 GCA_019114715.1 Candidatus Sphingobacterium stercoripullorum
TATTAGGTACATTTTTAATGTATACGCTTTTTAGGAATCTAAATGTATTTCTAATAGAAAAGTGGAAGTGGAATAATTCGCTGTCAGCAGTTTTCATTATAATATTATCTATTTTTATTATTGTTCTGCCCATTTTAGGTATTGGAACGATGCTCTATAATAAGGCAATTGCTATTCAGAAGGATCCCCAGTGGATCAAGCAACTAGTAGATACTATCAATGAATATGCAGGCGATATGTTTGGAAAACCTGATATCATTAAAGAACAATTGGAGTCCAGTGCTCAATATTTTGGAGGGCTTTTGACCTCAGTTTTAGGAGGGGCTGCCAACTTGTTTTTAGAGATTACTGTCATGTATTTCATTTTGTACTTTATGCTCGTTCATTACCGAGGTTTTGAGCGATCATTAGCACACTATTTGCCTTTTGATGCTGATAGTGCTCGTACTTTTGGTATAGAGCTGAAAAACATAACGTATTCAAATATCATTGGCCAAACATTTATAGCCATTGTACAAGGGGCAACGTTAGCTTTGGGTTTTATAATTTTCGGAGTGAAGGATCCGTTTTTTTGGGGTACTATTTGTGTAATTCTTTCTTTTGTTCCTTTGTTGGGACCACCCTTGATCTTTGTGCCCGCCTCGGTTATATTATATACTCAGGGAGCTACCTGGGAGGGAATTGGCTTGATGCTATATGGATTTATATTAGTCATCAATATCGATAATGTCTTACGGTTAATTATAGCTAAAAAGATGGGTGATATTCACCCGATTATTACAATAATCGGTGTGATAATAGGTATTCCCTTATTTGGATTGATGGGACTGGTTTATGGTCCTTTACTGCTGTCTTATTTCTTAATAGCCGTAAGAATTTATAAATCAAATAAGAGATTGCTGTTAATTAAAGACAAATTAGAAAAATAAAAATACCAGCTGAAACGTCGTATTTGGGAAATTTTGTGTATTATAGAAGGATCTAATTTTTTCTTTAAACCTATGAATAATACACCAATGAGGCGTTGTGTGAACTGTAAATCAATGATGCTTGGTCGTTCTGATAAGAAATTTTGTGATGATGGTTGTAGGAGTAGTTATAATAATAAGAGAAGGGCTAGTGAGCTAGCATCTGTCAGAAGGATTAATGCCGTCCTTTTTCAGAATAGACGTATTTTGAAAAATAACAATCCGTATGGGAAAGCAAAAGTTAAAAAGGGGAAACTTTTGTTGGAGGGATTTGATTTCAATTACCATACCCATTTATACATTACCAATAAGGGCCATGAATACTTCTTCTGTTATGATTATGGTTATTTGCAGATAAATCAAGATGAGGTCTTAGTGGTACATAGATTGGAATAATTTCAACCGAGAATTATCTAGTAAAATATGTTTACCTTTGTGGCCATGTAATCGGGTATTATATTATGGACACTGAAATCTTAGAACTACAAAATGGTATTCGATGTGTGTTTCACCCTAGCAGTTCTCCAATAACACATGTATGTATATTAATTGGTGTAGGCTCTAGAGATGAAGAGGAAGGAAAGTTTGGTTTAGCACACTTAATTGAGCATTTGCTTTTTAAGAAAACAAAGAAAAGAAGTACTCATCGTATATTAAATCGACTAGAATCTGTTGGAGGAGACCTGAATGCTTACACAACTAAAGAATATACCTGTATTCATGCATCTATATTGAATGAATACTTAGATAGAGCATTAGACTTATTAGCAGATATTATTTTCAACTCTGTGTTTCCAGAAGTAGAAATAGTGAAGGAAAAAGAAGTGATATTGGATGAAATTGCTTCCTATCTAGATTCCCCTGAAGAAGCCATAATGGATGAACTTGAGGATATAGTTTTTTCTGAAACAGAGTTAGGACACAATATATTAGGAAGCGAAGCTGATCTGGATAATATTAGCCGGGAAGACATCCTACAATTTATTAAAGAAAAGTATACAACTGATAAAATTGTAATAGGAATTTCTGGCAACTATACTTTGGCTAAAGTAAATAGGCAATTTACAAAACATTTCCAGGCATTTCCCTCCGTCTCTTCATCAAACAGGGAGAGAACAACAGTTTCAAACTTGGGGTTTGTAAGCACTCAAAGTAAACCTATTCATCAGGTGCATTTCATGATTGGCATGCATGCTTATTCACAAAATAATCCCAATAAAATTGACCTGCTTCTTTTGAATAATATGCTAGGTGGAATGGGGATGAGTTCGATTTTAAACATGGCTATTCGTGAAAAGCACGGAATTGCTTATACCATAGACTCTAATTATAGCGTTTATTCCGATAGTGGCGTACTTTCTATTTATATGGGAACGGATGCCTCTAAGTTAAACAAAGCAGTTAAATTGGTAGAAAAAGAACTGAATAAACTGAAAACGAATCCTGTTTCTAGTTTCCAATTGGAAAAGGCACGTAAAAAATTTAAAGGACAAATTGCTCTGTCTGAAGAGAATCGCTTAGGAGTGGTTATCGCAGAGAGTAAAAATGTGCTAGATTACGGAAGAATTATTACATTAGAGGAAGTATTTCAGAAATTAGATAAGGTTACACCTCAATCCTTATTGAATGTTGCTAATGAGTTGTTTGTGGAGGACAATCAAGTGTTCCTACAATATACTCCAGAACATATTAATAGTTTTTAAAAAGACACTTAAATAAGTTTTCATGAAAAAAGCATATGTATTCCCCGGTCAAGGAGCCCAGTTTTCTGGTATGGGTAAAGATCTATATGACGCTAGTGAATTAGCGCAAGAACTATTTCACAAAGCAAATGATGTTTTAGGTTTTTCTATTACCGATATCATGTTTAATGGAACGGATGAAGATTTAAAACAAACTAAAGTTACCCAACCAGCCATTTTCATACATTCAGTTATTTTAGCGAAAACCTTGGCAGAAGATTTCAAACCAGATATGGTCGCAGGCCATTCATTGGGAGAATTTTCTGCTTTAGTTGCAGCGGGATCATTAAGTTTTGAAGATGGATTAAAACTGGTTAGTCAACGTGCAAATGCAATGCAGAAAGCTTGTGAAATTAAACCATCAACAATGGCTGCAATTTTAGGATTAGAAGATCAAGTTGTAGAGGATATTTGTGGCGCCATAGATGAGGTAGTGGTTCCTGCAAATTATAACTGTCCTGGGCAGCTTGTTATTTCTGGAAGTATTGAGGGGGTGGATCAAGCCTGTGAAAAACTTCTTGAGGCAGGTGCTAAACGGGCTATAAAATTAAATGTAGGTGGAGCTTTCCACTCTCCTTTAATGCAACCAGCTCAAGAGGAACTTAAAAATGCAATTCAAGCTACTACATTTAAGGAACCTATCTGCCCTATTTACCAAAATATCGATGCAAAGGCTACAAGAAACCCGGATCAAATTCAGGAAAATTTGATTAAACAATTAACAGGAGCGGTTAGGTGGACTCAAACAATTCAAAATATGATTGCTGATGGTTCAACTTCTTTCACGGAAGTAGGTCCTGGAAAGGTACTTCAGGGACTGGTGAAAAAAGTAGATAGAAAGATGGAGGTAGCTTCAGCGGCGATAGCCTAACTTTACACTTTCATGTTAGAAATAAAAGCAGACTGCGTCTTATAAGAGGAAAAGCATAATTAAGTAAATTCTTTCTTATGGTATAGATGGGCTTGAAGAATTGTTTTAAAGCCAAATTGCTTTAAAACACACTCTTTCTTCCTATGCGAGGCCAAACAGTTCAATGCTATATTCTAGCCTATAGTTATTATTTGTGTAATATTAATTGTTACTTTGTATAGTAAAGATTGGTAAATTAAGATATTCATTGTAAATAAATTATGCAAGAGGAGTCGGGAACATTATTAAGTAGAATTGACTATCCGTCTGACCTTAGAAAACTGGATTCAAAAGAGTTGGCTCAGGTCTGCGATGAGTTGCGTCAATATATCATTGATATGGTGTCTACTCATGGAGGGCACTTTGCAGCTAGTCTAGGAGTTGTAGAATTAACAGTTGCATTACACTATACAATGAATACGCCTTATGACCGGTTAATTTTTGATGTAGGTCACCAAGCTTACGGGCATAAAATTTTAACCGGTAGAAAAGAACAGTTTCATACCAATAGACTATGGGGTGGAATTTCTGGCTTTCCAAAAAGAACAGAAAGT
>DXEZ01000056.1 GCA_019114715.1 Candidatus Sphingobacterium stercoripullorum
AAGCTTCGGAAAAACAAGAAGCTCCTACTGGCATAATCATGAATTCTTGAAATGCAATAGGTGCATCTGAGTGTGAACCGCCATTGACAATATTCATCATTGGAATTGGAAGTGTATTGGCATTTACTCCACCAATATATCTATATAATGGCTGGTGGCTTTCTTGCGCAGCTGCTTTCGCTACAGCTAAAGAAACACCTAAGATTGCGTTAGCGCCAAGCTTCCCTTTATTATCGGTACCGTCAAGCTCAATTAAATAATTATCGATTTCATTTTGATCAAAAACATCCCATCCGATAATTTCTGGCGCAATTTCTTCGTTAACATTGTCAACAGCTTTAAGTACACCTTTACCTAAATACTTACTCTTATCACCATCTCTTAACTCTACAGCTTCGTTAGCACCTGTAGAAGCCCCAGAAGGAACCGCAGCTCTACCTAAGATACCATTTTCAGTAATCACATCAACTTCAATTGTAGGATTACCACGCGAATCTAAAATCTGGCGCGCTCTAATATCAATTATCAAACTCATATGGATTATTATGTATTATTAAATATTTTATTTCTATTTTCTAATTGTTAAAACTGCAAATTGCAATGCTAATATAATCATTTAATACATGCTCTGCAAGATGCATTTAAATAATTTTTAACCTTTAATCATTGCAATAAACTGGTCAAATAAGTATTTGGAGTCATGTGGACCGGGGCCTGCTTCAGGATGGTATTGAACGGAAAATGCATTTTTATCCTTAACCCTAATCCCTTCTACAGTTCCGTCATTAAGATTGATATGAGTAATCTCTAAATTCGGATTGCTTTCAACTTGCTCTCTACTTACTGTAAATCCATGATTCTGTGACGTTATTTCACTTTTATTGGTAAGAAGATTCTTTACAGGTTGGTTGCATCCACGGTGTCCATTTAGCATCTTCTCAGTTTTGACCCCGTTTGCTAAAGCTAGAACTTGATGTCCTAAACATATACCAAATAAAGGCTTATCATCGGCCAAAATCTCTTTAACCGTTTCAACGGCATAATCCAAGGTTGAAGGGTCGCCAGGCCCATTGGAAATTAAATAACCATCAGCTCCCCATTTTTTCATCTCTTCGTAGGTAGTTTTCGCAGGGAACACTTTCATATAAACTTGACGATCGTCTAGATTCTTCAATATATTACGTTTGACCCCTAAATCTAGAACTGCAACCCGTGTCGAAGCATCTTCATCTCCATAGTAATAAACTTTTGAAGTTGTAACTTTTGAAGCATACTCGAAGTCTTGATTTTCAGAAAAGTCCTCTAACTGACTTTTAAGCTCGTCAATGTTTAAATTTTCTGAAGAAATAATCGCATTCATAGCGCCCTTATCTCGAATATGGCGAACTAAAGATCTTGTATCAATCCCTGAAATTCCTATTAGGTTTTCTGACTCAAAAAACTCTTGAGTCGATAATTGGGCAATGTGACGACTATAACCTTCGCTAAAATCCTTACAGACTAAACCCTTTATTTGAATTCTTTCAGATTGACTTTCGTCTTCTTTAATCCCATAAGTTCCTATATGTGGATGTGTAGCAACCATTATTTGGCCGTAATAGGATGGGTCTGTGAATACCTCTTGGTATCCTGTTGCTCCAGTATTGAAACAAATTTCTCCTAATGTAGTTCCTATTTTTCCTATAGCAACTCCTTTAAAAACTGTACCGTCCTGTAAAAGCAAAACAGCAGGCATGTTGTGAAAGTTTGTCATCTAATCTAATAATTAATAAAAGTCCGAAAGAAATTCAAAAAAAAAGCCCTTAAACAAAAGGGCTAAAATAAAATCAATGTGAAGCTATTAACCCCTCTTGAGGGTCCACAGATTCTTTTAATATTTTTTTAAAATGTTCTTTCAATTTATTTTAATTCTAGAATACAAAGGTACAAAAAAGACACTTATTCCCAACAAAAAAACACATTTATATAAAAATACAATTCCTCTGACCGTATGACCAAAGAAGCTTAATTTTTGAAACAATATTTGAATAATCTAGCCCTGTTAACTTTGATTGTTCTTCAAAATAGTATTCCACTTTAAATTTCGCCATCTTCTTATTACTTTTAGGTTTTTAAGGAAATAAAGATGAAATACTATATTATTGCTGGCGAGCCATCTGGAGATCTTCACGGTGCTAATCTAATTAAAGAGCTTAAGCGAATAGATTCGGAGGCAAACTTTAGAATCGTAGGTGGAGACAAAATGGAAGGTGCATCATCTCTGGAACCATTCATCCACAATAGGGAAATGGCATTTATGGGTTTCATAGAGGTTATAAAAAACCTAAAAACCATATCCAAAAATCTAAAAGCAGTAAAAAATGATATCCTTAATTATAAGCCCGACTGCATTATCTTGATAGACTTCCCCGGCTTTAACCTGAAGATTGCGGAATTTGCAAAAGCCCGTCAAATCAAAGTCCATTATTACATCTCTCCGAAAATATGGGCTTGGAACACAAAAAGAGTCCATAAAATTAAAAAAGTTGTTGACCATATGTATTGTATACTTCCTTTCGAGGTAGAGTTTTACAAAAAATATGGAATGGAGGTCGATTATGTCGGCAATCCTCTACTAGACTCTATTACACAATATAACTTCAATGAAAACTTCAGACAAGACAATGCCCTTTCAAATCGACCGCTATTAGCGATTGTTCCGGGAAGCCGCAAAATGGAACTCGAAAAAATACTACCGGAATTAATCAAACTGTTTTATTTATTCCCAGGACACGAGCTGGTCGTAGCAGGGGCACCCAATTTCAACGAGGAATATTATAAAGAATATATAGGTGACTTACCCATAAAGGTATTGTTTAACCAAACCTACGACTTAATAAAAAATGCTGATATAGCAGCAGTAACCAGTGGAACAGCAACTCTTGAAGTTGCTATCCTCAATACGCCCCAAGTTGTAGTTTATAAAGCAAACGCCATATCAGTGTGGCTAGCAAGGAAGCTCGTTAAAATAAAATTCATATCGCTAGTCAATTTAATCAATGGATTTCTTACTGTAAAGGAACTTATCCAACAAGAGTGTAATTATAGGGACATAGCAGACGAACTGGGAGAACTTACTGTGAACTCTACATATAGATCTACTATGTTAAATAACTACGATTCCTTGCGCGAAAAACTGGGCAACACTGGCGCTTCCCAACGAACGGCAGAAAAAATATACCAATACACTTTAAAAAAATAAACCATTGCAAACTTTCTCTGTCTAACAGTTTATAATATGACAAAAAGGAAGTCGAAATGAAAAAAACAGTTTTATATACATTTGCTTTAGCAGCGATATTTCTATTTATAGGCAGTGGCTGTGTATTTGCGCAAAGCGACACATTACGCATTTCAAAATTAGAACTTGCCAAAAAGAAAAAGCACAATTTTAGAAACCTCTCCAGAGATTCAACGATTTTAGTCTACATCGATACTTTGATCATGAAAGATCGCTCCTCATTACATTTTTTTGGCAATAAGGATATAGAATTGCACGTTAATCAGGCAGAAATTGGCAAACGTGCTTTCATCGACCTGAGGGCCAACGAGAATAATGCTGCAAATATGGATGCGTTTATTAATTTCAATAAACTGGGTTCGTTATTTATTTTAGCCAACGGATTGGATGCACATAATGGTACTAAAACCTTCCCTAACGGGGATGGAGGGATTGTAAATCTACATTACAACGATAAAGGGATTAAACCACAGTCAAGTAATAAAAAAGAAAACAATTACCTGGAAATAAATATTGAGCCCGGCGGCCAAAGAGTCAACCCTAATGCTGAGATCTCGCAAATCTATTCACAAATAGCGCGCGCACCACGTGGATTGCGTGGTTTACCACAAGGACAAGTATATTCAGGATCAGAAGGTAAAAAAGGTAAAAAATCCGTCCAACCTATCCAAGAGAATTAAATGCTAAAAGCAACTCAACAAATAAATTGTAACGAATTAATCCTTCAGGCTGGTTGTTCAAAATCAAATAGTTCTGATATACATCAGAAGTTAACTCTCCATAGAGAGTTTGCTGCTTTAGCCAAAAACTTCTCTCCTCTTGCATATCAATTTTTACTAAGGATGACAGCGATTGGTATAGGTTTGCATATTCCTGAGGTGCTACCTGAGAAACACTAAGCAATAGATAACGCACTGCCGAATAATAGGCTGAATACTTAAAGCTTATATTATCGTGATCTTTTAATAGGTAAAAGGCAAGAAAGTTACATTCATCTTCAAAGCCTATTCCCATTTTATGCCCCAATTCGTGTACAGCTGTAAATGGAAAGGACATCCAGGGGGTATTTTGATTGACCTGTGCCTCTAAGGAAAACGGATTGAAATAACCACTTACTAAAAAGTAATTGACAATAGAGCTGCTTATTGGGGCTTTAATGTTCAATCCACTATCTTTATGTAGATATCCATTTAAAAGAGTATCCTCTTTTACAAAGTCAACAACCTCCTCGCTTATTGCTTTTCTATTTATCTCAGCTCCTATTAATTTGCGCCTCAGCTCATTTGTAGTTATAATGAAGTCCTGGGTAGTTTGCAACAGCTCATCCCGGGTGGCACTATGAGCATTTAAAGCTAAGTAATCTCTGAGTGGAACTCGGTAGTAGTTAATACCCCAAGACACTTTAAATAAAATCAAGATTAAAAGCATCCCATTACAAAGTGACCAGAAGTGAAGCGGCAAAGTCCTTCTTCTCTCCTTGTTTAGGATTGAAAAGATAAAAACTCCAAGCTGAACTAATAATACGCCAACAATTACCATATAAAAAACATCACCTACACTCCAAGAAACCCTGCCTATTGGGCTAGCTAGGTGACTCACTAAGGGGTAAAGCTTACGGCTGTAAAATGATTCAACATTTTGGCTGTTTAGCTGAAATACATTAATAATCAAAAAAACAAACAGCAAAATAACGCTGCTTATTATTCTGAATTTTAATTTTGTATTTGCTCTATTTCTCTTCCTCAAAATAAACTTTATAATAATTCATTCCCCGGTCTTCATCAAAGCCTTTTTCGATCAGGTCTCTATTCCCATGGACATAAATATGGAAGTTTCTATCCAGTTTTAAAACACTTTTATAAGCATTTTGATGCTTTTTAACCGCTGGTGCTGCAATGGTAAATTGATCACCAATATTTACTTCAAATTCTTTTTCATACTCATCGACACTTTGTTTATATAGCGCTATAGCACTAGGGTGTCCAATTACCTCCTCTTGAAACTTCTCTTGTTCAAACACTTCATTGTTTTTTAAAAAGTCTAAGGACCGATTCAATAGATCAATCTTGTCTACTGCCTCGAGTTCAAAAAGCTCATCCATATCCTTTTGAACAAACTTTTTATACACCTTCATGAGGTTACCAGTTTGAGCGTACTCATTGCTCACTTGCTTTACTTGTAAAAAGTCATCCTTCCAATAAACTGCATCTTGTTTATTAGTTTGATCTACTACAAAAACTTTAAAATCTTTGGAATCTGCATGGAATAAAACAAGCACTCCTTTGTCGAGCTTATTAATATTGATTGCCTCTTGCTCGTAGGTGATTTCAAAGTTCTCACTCTTTGGGTAAACCTTTAAGTAGGTGTCTTTATTTTCCGATTTAAATATTCCAATAGCCTCATAATCCTCTCCTTTAAATGTTATATCCTCAACTTGCGTGATATACATCTCCCCCGGTTTGATATTGGGGTGAGAAGTGACCTCATAAAGATGCTTTGCTAGCTCTTGACTCATGGAGTGAAAATCTCCATCATTGGAAAAATAGGAGTTTATGAAATGATAAACTACGTTAAGCTCTAAATCTTCGTTAGGGTGAAAAAAGCAATACTCCTCCTCTACTTTGGCAAAGGGCTTGAAAAAATACTGCAGCAAGAGGTCTGGTAAAACTTCATCCTCACTTATGTCAACTGGTGACTTCCCTAAACTGTAGTACTGATCTTGATGTTTGTTCCCAACGTAATGAATCGATAGATTCTTAAAAATTGCATCCTGATAATGAATCATTTCAAAATTATAATTTAAATATTTTTATTGCTTGTTTATAAGTTTCAATATGGGCATTTACTATATCTGATATGTTTGGGGAATACCCACCCCCCATGCTCACTTGTACGGGAATCCCCTCTTTATAAAGCGCATTAAAGACCATGGCATCTCTTGCTCTACAGCCTTCCATGGTTAAAGACAACCTTCCCAACTTATCGGTTGCCAGCACATCTACCCCTGCTTGATAAAACACAAACTCCGGCTTGAAGGTTTCCAAAAGGTACTTTAAATTCTCATCCAAACATGCTAAGTAAGCATGATCTTCCAGGCCGTCTTGTAAAGGTATATCCAAAGTGGACTTTTCCTTTTTAAAGGGATAGTTGTTTTCTGCATGCATGGAAAGTGTAAAAACCTGGCTACTTCCATCAAAGATATGGGCCGTACCATTGCCTTGGTGTACATCTAAGTCTACAATTGCTATACGCTTAAATGCGCCACTTTGCAGTAAACTATTTGCTGCAACCGCTTGGTCATTAAAAATACAAAATCCCTCACCGAAATCTCTACCAGCATGGTGCGTACCACCTGCGCTATTGAATGAAACGCCATACTCCAGTGCATAGTGACTAGCTAAGATGGTGCCTTGCACTATATGCTGTTCACGCTCCACTAACTGACGCGATAAAGGAAAGCCAATCCTTCTTACCATTTTACCATCCAAGTTTAGCTCAAGAACATGCTCAATATACTCCGAAGCATGAGATAGGGACAACATGTCCCATGCAACCTTTGCTGGCTCAAAAAACTGACTATCATCCACAATCCCCTGATAAATAAGCTGTTGATACAATAGGTCGTATTTTTCCATAGGAAACCGATGTCCAGCTGGAAGTGGATGACAAAAATGTGGGTGGTGAGCAATCATCAACATGGTGACGAAGATAATATATTTTTAAAGTGGATGGGTAAATTTTTAAAAAGTATTACGGTTTCCAAACAGTGATACATTCACTAACTATAGAGCTCTTTCACTTCGCTGCTGAGAAATGCCTATAAAAGTGGTAGATTTGTGCTTTTTGGAATCTTAAAAAATAACACATGAAAGCATCAGCTGCTATAAGGGTAGTTTTTCTATCCATATTGTTCTTAATATCGAGCCTGTTTTGCGTAGCGCAAATCATCACCGGCAAAGTCATTAGAGTGACCGATGGAGATTCTATTACAATTTCTGACTCTCAAGGCAAGTCTATTAGAGTACGCCTGTTTGGCATAGATTGCCCCGAAGTTGGCCAGCCGTTTTCAAAAAACGCTACAGAACACACCAAGCAGCTTTGTGAAGGGAAGGATGTAAGAGTAGACGTCAAGCATATCGACAGATACAAAAGAACCGTTGGTGTCGTGTATACTCCAGAGAACATCGACTTGAATCTCTCTTTACTTACAAACGGTCTAGCCTGGCATTACAGGTATTTCGATCAATCTGTTTTATACGAACAAGCTGAAAACACGGCAAAGCTTAAAAAGAAAGGGATTTGGTCCAGTAATAACCCCGTAGCCCCGTGGGATTATAGAAAAAATAAAAAGAACAAAAAGAAGAAGAAATAAAAGCGATGCTCGAAGCCTTTTATTAACCCTATTGATTGGTAGTTGGGATACGATTACCTTGCAGCTATTCTCGTACTTGTTTATCATAAAACCACCATCTAAAATCCTGCGGCAACCTTACTGATTAACAAGAGCCTAAGGGAAATCACCTGTCTTTAATTGCGTTAATAGTAAGCTTTTGGTATCTAGCCTCAGAATCCGAAAACCCACATGTCTTAAGATCTTCAAGTAAGCGATACTTTAATTGGATCTCTTTTTTGTCTACTTGATACTTTTCTTGGAGATTAGCTGGAAAGTAGATGCTATCCCCAATTTCAAGTACAAACCCGCAACCATCAACAGCTGGGCTACCGAAGTCTAGCACCCTAGCATCAATCCACTGACCCTGCTTTTCACACCCCCTATTAACATATAAGGTCACTAAAGCCAATAGCAATAGGCATGCCCGAATAACGATACTTTGATTTTTCATAATGAGCTTTTAAGATTAGTTTTCAAAAGGTCAAACGTGTATAACGCACTCCA
This sequence comes from Candidatus Sphingobacterium stercoripullorum, assembly GCA_019114715.1. Taxonomy (GTDB): domain Bacteria; phylum Bacteroidota; class Bacteroidia; order Sphingobacteriales; family Sphingobacteriaceae; genus Sphingobacterium; species Sphingobacterium stercoripullorum. The sequence continues at coordinate 8,178 of DXEZ01000056.1, forward strand.
TTCATTCTAATTAGCTTCTTAATCCACGGTCCATCATAGCTTGCTAATTTCAATTTGCCAAAGCAGTAAACCTAAAAACGCCCATAAAAATAATTTCACGAGCGTTTCATCAGTCAACTGTATTATAATATACTACAATACTTTTACCGTTATATTTCGAAACCACACATCATCACCATGATCCTGAATTCCTATAACTCCAGATTTGCTTTTTCCTCCTACATTATTCAATAATTCAAAGGCTAAAGGCCATTTCTCCTCACTAAATTTACTCACCTGCAGCAACTCAGTCCACTCTTGCGTCCAAAACTGATACTCCACAACAGCCTCTCCATTTTGATAATGGGTTACTTTACCGTTGTTTACAACAATTTTCGAACTGTTCCATTCTCCTGCAGGTTTTCCATTTTGAGGCTTAGCAGGAATCATATCGTATAAGGATGCTGATTTTCTATTTCCATCGATTCCCATTTTGGCATCGGGGTGATTGTCGTTATCTAGAATCTGATATTCTGGTGAAGAAACATAAATCGCTTGATCTTTCACTTCTTTCGCTAAGTAAAACACTCCGGAGTTTCCAGCATGAGAAACCTTCCACTCGAAAGAAAGCTCAAAGTTCTTTAGGTCTGAGGCGAAGATTATATCTCCACCTTCAGGGTTATCAACTCCCTTAGGATTTGCTGTAAACTTCAACGATTGATCTTCAATTGACCACTTATTAGGGACATATTCTTTACCATATCCTCTCCAACCATCCAGAGAACTACCGTCAAAAATAATATAAGCACCATCTGCATTTTTAGGATACTTTTTAATATTCACCTTAGGTAAATTGAGTAATTCATATTTTTCTGAGGACTCTTTTGGAGTAAGTCCAAGTGCTCCACACCCTATAAATAGGCCTGAAACTGACAAACCGATTGCAGCAGCAAACAAGTATTTTCTCATAAATAGTAAGTTTAGTTTAAGATATGTTTATTTATTACAAGAGTAAGTTCAACAAAATATATGATTTTTTTATTTGTTCTATTTTTAATTTCATCATGCATCCATCACTCTTCGCACTGGGTATCTTCCCACAAATCATGGACATTTCCCCTAACAGTTTAACTGTAAATATACAAAAAATACGTATACGCCAGTCTCTATATAAAAATAATCCCCATATACTCATCTAAAAGCATATGGGGATTAAATCAATATTTACAATCGGTTAAAACTCTCCCATTCCTTCCATTTCACCTCCCATATCTTCCATTCTTTCTCTTTTACTTTTACTCTCACTCACATCTCGACTACCAAAGCGGTAAGAAAGTGAAACTGTAAATGTTCTTGGTCTCCAGCGATGCTCCATATATATATGGTTTTGAGGAAGGAAACTCTCCGATCTAAAGCTTCTGGTATCAAATGCATCCCTAACATTAAAGGTAATACTTCCTTTTCCATCGAGCACTTCTTTTTTAAGCGCTACATCCATCCCATACATCGCTTTCATCCTACCTTGTAGACGCTTGGATGGCGCTCTGTAAAACCCTCTAAGTTGCATTGAAAGAGTACGCATAAGCTTCACGTTTGAATTTAAGTTTCCATTCCAAGAAAAGTTCTCTACTCTCTGGACATCAAACCCTTTCAGCGGCGTGGTGTTATTATAAAACAAGTTCACATTGGCCGTAGCATCCCACCAATTAAACAAACTCACCTTGGATATCAATTCTACGCCAAAAACATCTTGATTGGCCACGTTATCCCACTGGCTATAAGTAACATTTGTCGTATCACCAATAGCATCAGCAATTAAAGATGGGCTCTTTAAGAAAGGTCTAGTCATATCGTTGACGCGCCTGTAGTATACGGAGCTCATGATATTCCAGTTGTTATAGAATTTCGCGTATGCCATTTCAAAACTATGGATGTCTTCTGGAAGAAGCTCCGGGTTTCCTTGCATGATATTGGTTTCATCCGATAAATTTAAAAAAGGATTCACCTGCCATCCTCTAGGCCGTTGAACTCTTCTAGAGTAACTCCATTGCAATTTATCACCCTCATCACTTAAATCATAGCTTAAAAACACGCTAGGGTATAACCGAAAGTAATCGAGTTTCCCTGGAGTTATCCTCTCGTGCTCATCTACCTCAGGATCTAAAGAGTAATACTTTGTATTTAAGTTAGCTTGCTCAGCACGCAAACCAATCTGTACTCCTAGACGATCCGATAGTTTCCGCTGGTAATTGGTATACAAGGCATGAACAGAGCTGTTCAAGTCGAAATCGTTACTAACGCCGTAATCGGGCACAAAATCTAATGAAGTGGTATCCTGTAATTCTGAAAATTGATTTTCCTCACCATTTCTTAAATTCCCTCTATATCCAGCTTCAAACTTGTGGTCTTCACCTAAAGGCAAGGTATAATCAAATTGAAAGTTCCAATTATACCCCAAGTCTGTGGTGTTATTCAACCGCACGAAATCAGCTCTACCGCTGGCATAGTCTTGAAAATAATCGTTATATCCCTCTCTATTGTCTTTCCCAAAAGTAACATTAGCGAAAATTTCTTCACCCTCTCGCTTTAAGTTTTGCACAAAGTCCAAGCTCAAGTCTACACCGAAGCTATCGCCATTCTGGTTGGACTTTCTTAAACTATTGGCGCCGTACGCAGGGAGATTGTAATAGGTATAATCCATTAGTGAGCTGCTATTACGATCGCGAAAACTAATGTTGGCTCCCAAGCTTACTGTGGTATTTTCATGCATATAATAATCCACACCGGTACGCACCGTATGGTTGTACATCCTCCTATCGTTGCTCGATTCGGTGATTGTACGCGGATTCATTGAAGGATCATCGGGATGATTTAAAAAGACATTGTCGTTATACCCCGAACCTTTATTACTGCGTCTGGCGTAACTGTATCCCCCACTATAATTCAACTTGCGGTTTCTATAGTTTAAGTTTATGCCAGCCATCTGGTTGTTATAACTTCCCCAGGATGCATTTACAGAACCGTTCAATCCCGTTCTAACATTTCTCTTTAAAACGATATTGACTATCCCCGACTGCCCTTCTGCATCGTACCTGGATGAAGGGTTGGTAATTAATTCAACCTTATCAATGAGATTTGCAGGCATGGACTGCAAATAGTTGGCTATATCATTTCCTGCCATGGCGGATTCTTTGCCATCTATCAATATTTTAACACTTGAGGATCCTCTAAGAGAAACATTCCCATCTACATCAACTTCCAAAGTAGGTACATTTTCCAGTAAATCTGAAGCTGTCCCCCCTTCACTTACGATACTTTGAGAAGCATCGAAAACTTTCTTATCGATATCGAGTCTCAGCTCGGGTACTCGCCCCTCTATCATGACCTCTTCTAAGACTTCTCCAGCAGGCTGCAAAAATATACTATCCAGCTTCCTTGGACCACCTTGGTAATTCAAATCGGTAAGTTCATAAGTCTGATACCCCACATAACTTACTCGCAGTACATATTTAGATTTCACTAAATCTTCGAACAAAAAACTCCCATTGCTCTGGGTTTGTGTTCCTCGAATGAATGTTTGTGTTCTTTCTGTTAATAACGTAACGCTAGCTCCTTCTATAACTTCTTTTGATTCACCATCCACAACTATACCACTAAAATCATTGTTTTGAGCATAGGTAGAAAATGATGCAGATAGAAAAAAGAGAGCTAGAAAACAAGGTTTTTTCAATTGCTTAAGTAGTCCCATAGGTACAAAAAAACACAATTTGTTGATATATACCTACAACGTAACTGTAATATTACTTAAGATTCTATTCGATGGATACTGAAAGCCCTTGCTCATGGAGCTTATCTCTAAAAGGAATTAGCTCTTCCCTACTTCCTTGCAATACTACTTCTTTCCCTTTGGTATGTACTGTCCATGCTATACGTTCAGCTTCAGGTGAACTGTATTCAAGGAATTCAATTAAACAAAAAATAACATGATCAAAAGTATTCACCTCATCATTCCATAATATAAGGTTGCTTTCCCCTTTGAATTGTTCCAATATTTCCTTTAAGGTGTATGTTTTCGTTGCCGTTTGCGTAGACATAAAGCAAATTTAATCAAAATAGTGAATACTTAAATACTATTTCGTTTTTACGTTTACGCCCCTTTCCTTAATAAGCAAGATTACAAAAGCAGTTTAACAAACAATAAAAAAGCGTATATTAGCTAATCATTAAGACCACGTTAACGCAATATTAACAGCAAAACTTCAAACCTCAATAGGATAGTAAACTTTGCTGTTTACTTTTAGTGGTGTCAAAAACAATATAACATGAAAAAAAGTAAAATAGCTGGCATTGGATATTACGTTCCGGATAACATATATACTAATGAGGATTTGACCAAATTCATGGATACAAGTGATGAATGGATTACCGAAAGGACAGGTATTAAAGAGCGTAGATATGCCGATAGACTGGATGAAACCACTACCGATATGGGCGTTAAAGCAGCAAAAACAGCGATCGAAAGAGCAGGAACCACTGCACAAGATATAGATTTCATCATCTTCGCAACACTCTCTCCGGATTATTATTTCCCAGGTTGTGCAGTACTGGTGCAACGTGAATTAAAAATGAAAGAAGTGGGCGCTCTAGACATTAGGAATCAATGCTCTGGTTTTGTTTATGCCCTATCAATCGCAGACCAATTTATCAAAACTGGAATGTATAAAAACATACTGATAATTGGATCTGAAAAACACTCCTTTGCATTAGACTATTCTACAAGAGGAAGATCTATCTCTGTTATTTTTGGAGACGGAGCAGGCGCCGTTGTCATGCAACCGACCGATAAAAAAGAACAAGGAATCCTCAGCACGCACTTGCACTCTGATGGTGAGGAAGCTGAAAAGTTGGCTATGATATACCCGGGTTCGGCAGCCGGTAAAGGCCTAGAAAATAGACCCAACTGGCCAGATCAAGAGCTCGGAGGACTGTTAATGACTCCTGAAATGCTTGAAGATGGATCAGCGTACCCCTACATGGATGGACAAGCGGTCTTTAAAAAAGCTGTAGTAAAATTTCCGGAAGTTATACACGAAGCGCTTTCAGAGAACAATCTTAAAACTACGGATATCGATTTATTAATTCCTCACCAAGCCAACCTTAGAATTTCTCAGTTTGTTCAAAGATCCTTAAAGCTTCGTGATGATCAAGTATTCAATAATATTCAAAAATACGGAAATACTACCGCAGCCTCTATTCCAATAGCACTATGCGAGGCTTGGGAACAAGGTAAAATTAAAGAAGGAGACTTAATTTGCTTAGCGGCATTTGGAGCAGGTTTTACTTGGGGGTCCGCACTACTTTATTGGTAAGTTAAATTTATGCAAATTTAATATACACACTTCCTAAACAGCTATATTCTTACTTCGAGGCTATCTATTTCCAATGCATAATTTAGCCCTATTTATTCTTCATTTATCCCATTAGTTCAAAGGCCCACTTTGCATTTGCAAGATGGGCCTTTGAATATAAATTTGTACTTCTAGTACGCATCGCGGTATCAAGATACTACCAAATCACTATTCTCTTGGCTTTGGGTACAAACATGGCGTCTCCCGGCTTTGTATCAAAAGCCTCGTGGAATTCATCCATATTAACTATTGGACCTATAGAACGATATTGTGCAGGAGAGTGAGGATCGGTTTTCACCTGATTGACAACTGCTTGATCTGTGATTTTGGTTCTCCAAATAGTAGCCCAAGATATAAAAAAGCGTTGCTGTTGTGTAAACCCATCAATTAACCCTGGATCACCTTTATCCTTTAAGTACATGGTTAAAGCTTCAAAAGACAAAGCAGTTCCACCTAAATCACCAATATTTTCGCCTAATGTAAAACGCCCATTAACCTTAACTCCTGGAAGTGGCTCATAAGCATCAAACTGATCAACTAGGGCTTGAGATGCCTCATCAAATCTTTTCTTATCCCCATCAGTCCACCAGTCATTCAGGTTCCCGTCTCCGTCATAATGCGAGCCAGAATCATCAAAACCATGGGATAACTCATGACCTATCACCGCACCTATACCACCGAAATTAACCGCAGCATCCGCTCTATAATCGTAAAATGGAGCCTGTAAAATTGCCGCAGGGAAAACGATCTCATTGTACAAAGGAGAGTAATAAGCATTCACAGTTTGTGGCGACATTCCCCACTCTGTTTTATCGACAGGCTGCCCCTGTTTGCTTCTATTCTCTTCAAAACTCCATCTTGAAATCGCTTCAATATTGCTGTACAGCTGATCACCAATATTTAAACTTGAATAATCCTTCCACTTATCTGGATATCCAATTTTCACGGTAAACTTGGATAACTTTTCTAGAGCCTTAACCTTCGTTTCTTCAGACATCCAATCCAGCTTTTGAATTCGATGTTTATAGGACTCAAGTAGATAATCTACCAGTTCACTACAAGCTGCTTTAGCTTCTTGCGGGAAGTATTCAGCAACGTAAAGCTTTCCTAAAAGCTCACCTACCGTCCCGTTGACAAACTCTAACCCTCTTTTATCCAAACTCCTTTGCTCCATTTGTCCGCGGAGTTTCCGTCCATAAAAATCAAAAGATAAAGCATTGATTTCTTCAGACAAATAAGACGCAGCGCCGTCAATCACATGGAACTTCAAATAATCTTTGATTACAGGTAGGTTTTCCTCGTTGATGATCTCATCGAGTGCTTTATAATAATCAATCTCACTAATAATCACCGTATCTGCTTTAAACCCTACATCCTGTAAATATTGCGCCAAGTCAATATTTTTAACCATATCTTTCAAGTCAGCAACAGCCACTGGGTTGTAGCGTTTCTGCGCATCTCTGGACTCTTCAATGGTCTTTAGTTTACTGGCAATTAATTTTTCAAACGCCAAAATCCTAGGTCCCTTTAAATCCCGGGTTCTCTGCCCTGTATAGGTAAATATCTGAGATATAAAATCAACATACTGACCTAAGGTCTCTGTATTTTGATCATCTTCTACCTGATAATACGACCTACCTAAGCCTAAACTACCAGCACCTAAGTAATGGGTGTTGATATTACTGTTTTTCATATGCGCATAGATATACGCGCCAAATAATGGATTTCCACCAACAGGTGTACTTTCGACTAAATAGGAATATAAATCATCTAGATTTGAAATTCCATCAATGGCCTGAATGTATTTTTTAATAGGCTCAACCCCTAAACTATTACGGGTATCTAAATCAATGTATGACTTATAAAGGTCTGCTATTTTTTGTGTATCACTACCCTTTGGAGAATTTTCAGATAAAATACTTGTCAATAACTTTAAAGTGTTCTCATCGGTATTCTCTCTTAACATATCAAAAGAGCCCCACCTTGACTTGTCGGAAGGGATCTCGGAATTTTTCATCCAAGTGCCGTTGACAAAATTATAAAAATCATCTTGCGGTTTAATGCTTTGATCCATATGATCAAGTTCAATCGCTTGATAATCTGTCTGTGCATGGACCGTCGCCGCGGCTGAAGCCATGCATAAACATAACACTAGTTTTTTCATAATAATTATTTTTGTAAAACCTTAATCTTCTGCCTCCTTCCTAGGAAAAGACGGGTAACCCCTAATTAGTACCAACTAAAAAAATAGTATTCACCAATCGCATCCCCCCTAAAGACGCCTATGTTTTCAATAAGCACTGAGTAACACCTAAGCGATACACCGAGACATTTATCCTTAAATTCCATACCATGGAAACTTACTTCAATGCGAATATAAGAATTTTCAACGACCGAAA
>DXEZ01000057.1 GCA_019114715.1 Candidatus Sphingobacterium stercoripullorum
TCTTAATTAAAAAAAACTCAAATTAAACTAGAATAGCCGCTTAGTTGTATAACCTAGCGGCTTTTTTGTTCCTCAACCCTACAGCTTATATTGCTCCCTTTTTCAACTGGTCTACGGCATAATCAACCGACCTAGCGGAGAATGCCATATAAGTGAGTGATGGATTTTGAGTTGAAGTGGATGTCATCGATGCGCCATCGGTTACAAATACATTGGGCACCGCGTGCATTTGATTCCACTTATTAAGCACCGAAGTATTGGGATCGTGCCCCATTCTAGCCCCTCCCATTTCGTGGATATCTAGTCCTGGCGCTTGCGTACCATCGTCTCTTCGAATATTAGTGAATCCAGCCTCACGAAAAAGCTCCTCCATGGTATCCAGGTAGTCTTTTTTCATTTTCTCGTCATTCTCATCGTAATCCACAGCTATCTTTAATAAGGGGATGCCCCACTGATCCTTTTTATCCTCATCCAAGCTAACATGATTTGACTCCTTGGGAATAGTCTCCCCCATCATATGGGAGCCCACTCCCCAGTTTCCATAACTAGGATTTAATAAAGACTCCTTCAAATCGGAACCCCATTTACTTTGGTCGGACTGTGTACCCCTATAAGCACTAAAACCAGCGGCAAAACCTCTTAGATAATCCGTCTCTTGCTCGTATAAATTTCTAAACCTAGGGATATAGCCTCCTCCAGCGGGGTTCCTACCATCGGTCTTATAATCCAAGTGACCTTCATGCTGCGCATATATCCGAGCACTGTAATTATGAAAAGCTATATACTTCCCCAATGTTCCGCTATCGTTCCCTAATCCATTTGGAAACCTGGAGCTTTTTGAGTTCAGCAAGATCAGATTGGTATTCAGTGCTGCTGCATTCACGAAAATAATACGCGCATAATATTCAGTCTCTTCGCCAGATAGACGGTCAACAACACGAACACCAGTTGCCCTTTTTAAATCTTCGTCGTAAATAACGGAATGCACTACAGAGTCTGGCTTTAAAGTCAGGTTTCCAGTTTTCTCCGCCCACGGTAAAGTGGATGAGTTGGAACTAAAATACCCGCCGAAAGGACAGCCTCTTTCACAGAGTGTTCTATTTTGACACTGGCCCCTACCTTGCTGGATGTGAATGGGCTGAACCTTAGAAATATGAGCACACCTAGCGGAAATCAAGTGCCTATCGGGGTAAAGTCCCTCCAAGGTGCCCTTAAAGTATTCTTCAACGATGTTTAAAGGGTATGCTGGGAGAAACTCCCCGTCGGGCAACACATCAATTCCATCTCGGTTTCCTGAAATACCAACAAACCGCTCCACATAATCGTACCACGGTTTTATATCTTTATAACGTATAGGCCAATCTACAGCAAAGCCATCTCTCTGGGGGCCATTGAAATCTAAATCAGACCAGCGCTGAGTTTGCCTAGCCCAAGTTAGTGACTTCCCTCCCACCTGATAGCTCCTTATCCAATCAAATGGCTTATCTTGAATATAAGGATGCTCTTTATCCTTTACAAAGAAATGATCTGTTGCCTCGCCAAAAGCATAGCAGCGATTAATAATCGGATTGTCTTTCTGGACTTGAAAAGGTAGCTCTCCCCGGTGCTCTAGCTCATAAGGGTACAAGTTCGTAGTTGGGTAATCTTTGATGTGCTTTACATCTCTTCCTCGTTCTAAAACTAGAGTTTTCATTCCCTTTTCACACAACTCCTTTGCTGCCCATCCTCCACTGATACCCGAGCCTATAACAATAGCATCATAGCTGTGCTTTTCTTTTGCGCGTATATTCAAATTACTCATACCTTACTTATATTTTTACTGCTCCGTGATAACGACCGGGCACCATTTCATAAACAATCAGGTTCTTCATTACATATTCAGAATTCATATACCCTTGGATCGTCCTTCTCTTCAATATCCGTTTAAATAAATCATCCTCATCTAGCTTCTCCAAATAGGCTAAATAACGGTCGGAGTCTTCACCCTTCTGAATCTTCAAGCCCTTGAGTTCTTTAATAAATTCCGATTGCTCTTCTGGGCTATGGCAGTCGTCCAACATTTTAAGAACAAACAAATGAATTCCTAACTCTTTACTTCCTGGCGTATCCGTTTTAGGAATTATAGCCTCGCATAAGTCGGCTAACAAATCCTCTTGCTCTCCCGTTATAGAAAAATTATTCAGCGCTATGGATGACTCCTCTTTTTTGCGAATACATGAAGATGCTATAACTAGGCCTCCTGCGAAGAAAAAGAGCTGCTTAATGGCTTGTCTTCTTTTCATTCTACCAAATTAACCAATTCGTAACAAAATTCACACGATTAAAGAAAAAACACGTGAATTATCCAGACGCTTCATCCTGTCCCCTTAATAATTGTTCTAATCTTGAATTCTTTACATCAATAAAATTATTCAATCTGAAGATTATAGTATATTTGCATTAGTAAACACAATTTTATGATTTTCAAACCTACCCATTTGAAAAAGGTTGCGAGCGCTTTATTATTGTTTTTATTCTCTATGCAGATAGGGAGTGGGCAATCTTTAAATCAGAAAATCGCCACTGCATACGATACCTTTTTAAATCTTCCAGAGTTAAGAGGCAGCGCGGTATCTTTTACCATAAAAAACACAACGAAAAACACGTCTGTTTTTGAAAGCAAGGAGGCATTAGGGCTTCCCACAGCATCAACACTCAAAGTCATCACCTCAGCTACTGCTTTAGATATACTGGGAGAGGACTACCGTTTTAAAACAAGCCTATCTTACCAAGGGGAAATCGATGAAAGTGGAACTTTAAAAGGGAATATCATCATTACTGGAACCGGTGATCCTTCATTAGGAAGTGATCGGTTCGAGCAAACCAATAGAAACACCATTTTAAAGAAGTGGGTCGCTAAGATCAAAGATGCCGGAATAAAAGAAGTACAAGGGAAAATCATTGGAGATGACAGCCGATACGATGGCTATCAAGCGCCCGGAGGTTATAGTTGGAGTGACCTAGGGAATTATTACGGCGCAGGCCTTTCTAGTTTAAATTGGGAGGAAAACAAAATAGGCGTCAACTTCAAACCAAGTAGCATCGGTAATAAAGCAGAAATCACCAGCTTATCACCCGGCTATGAATACCTTCAAATTATCAACAAAGTTACAACAGGGCGCAAAGGAACAGGCGATCAAGTATACGGATTTCTTGCTCCCTACTCCAACCTCGTTTTTTTACGAGGCAGCTACGCCACGGACCTAAAAAAAACCATAGAAGTTTCAAGCCCTGATCCTGCTTTAGCAGTAGCTAATGCATTAACTAACGAATTAGAGAAAAGCAGCATCCCAGTCAGTGGTGTACCTAGCACAAGCACCTTACTTGCTGGTAACCATGAACTCAATTTAAAAAACACTCGTCTCCTTGACGAACACTTTTCGCCACTTCTAGGAGAATTGGTATATTGGTTTAACAAAAAGAGTATAAACCTATATGGTGAGGCATTGCTAATGGCTGTAGGGAAGTTTACTAACCCCAATAGTAGTCATTCAAATGCGGCTCGATTAATACGAAAATATTGGAATCAAAAATTAAGTATCCCCAGCCATCAATTAAACATTTACGACGGCTCAGGGCTATCTCAGCAAAATAGAGTGACAACATCGGCTATGACAGCAATAATGGCTTATGCAAAAACTAAAGGTTGGTATGCTACGTTTTATAAAAGCTTACCAGTAATCAATGGCATTCACATGAAAAGCGGCACGATAGGTGGCGTACTTGGATATACGGGTTACTACCAGTTGAAAAATGGCGAGCATATTGCATTTAGTCTACTGGTAAACAACTATGCAGGTGGCGCAAGCGCTATGAGGCAAAAAATGTTTAGATTATTAGACACATTAAAAAGCTATTGATAAAATAGATAATCAAGAGAATCACAAAATACAATGGACAAAAACACGAAAAGGAAAGAAGCTCTGCATTATCATGCAGAAGGTCGACCAGGAAAAATTGAAGTAGTACCCACAAAAGCACACAGCTCACAAAGAGATTTGTCGCTCGCTTATTCTCCAGGGGTAGCAGAACCTTGTTTGGCTATTGCTGCAAATCCTGAAGATGCCTATAAATACACAGCAAAAGGGAACCTTGTAGCGGTAATTAGTAACGGAACCGCTGTTTTAGGACTCGGTGATATTGGAGCCCAAGCGGGAAAGCCCGTTATGGAAGGAAAGGGTTTGCTATTTAAAATATTTGCAGATATCGATTGTTTCGACATCGAACTGGACACTAAAAATGTTGACGAATTCGTCAATATCGTCAAAGCCTTAGAGCCGACTTTCGGCGGGGTGAATTTAGAAGACATCAAAGCTCCCGAGTGCTTTGAAATAGAAAGGCGCTTAAAGAAAGAGATGAACATTCCCGTCATGCACGACGACCAACATGGAACGGCTATTATTTCTGGTGCTGCACTAATCAATGCTTGCGAGCTACAAGGAAAAAAATTAGCGGACCTGAAAATAATTATTAACGGTGCAGGTGCTGCTGCAATGTCTTGTACCGATATATACATCTCTCTAGGTGCGAAGAAAGAAAACATCATTATGCTCGATAGTAAAGGTGTTATTCGTAAGGATAGAGAAAGCCTAGACGAGAACAAAGCACGCTTTGCTACCGATAAAGATTTACATACATTAGAGGATGCTATGGTTGGAGCGGATGTATTTATCGGTCTATCACTAGGGAATGTTTTGAGCCCGGAAATGCTAAGCAGCATGAATGCTAAGCCTATTGTTTTGGCCATGGCAAACCCAGATCCAGAAATTGAATATGACCTAGCAGTTGCTACACGCGATGACGTAATTATGGGAACAGGAAGGTCCGATTACCCCAACCAGGTGAATAACGTACTAGGGTTCCCATACATTTTCCGCGGAGCGTTAGATGTGATGGCTACCGCCATTAATGAAGACATGAAGATTGGTGCGGTACATGCAATTGCTGAATTAGCCAAAAAACCAGTCCCAGAGGAAGTTCTTCAGGCGTACGATGAAACCAACTTGAAATTCGGTAACACCTACGTTATCCCCAAGCCTACAGACCCGAGGCTAATCACTGAGGTCTCTGTAGCCGTAGCAAAGGCAGCAATCAAATCTGGCGTTGCTAGAAAGGAAATCACCGATTGGGAGGCTTATAAGGACGAGCTTAGAAAGAGACTCGGAAGAGACGATCGGATCATGAGATCTCTAACAGCAAGAGCGAAAAGAAACCCTAAAAAAGTAGTTTTTGCGGAAGCCGACAACTACAAAACGCTAAGAGCTGCACAAATAGTTAAGGAGGAAGGAATTGCAACGCCTATTTTATTAGGAAACCGCAACACTATAAACCAGCTCATTCAGGAATATAACTTTGAACTTGAGGGCGTACTGGTTATAGACCCTATGGAAGAAAAAGGAACCGAGCGCTTTGAAATGTTCGTTCAGCACCTGTATAAAAAACGTCAACGAAGAGGAATTACGCTATACGATGCACGCAAGTTCATGACCAATAGGAATTACTTTGCTGCCAGTATGGTGGAATTTGGTGAAGCAGATACCCTCATTTCTGGATTGACTAAAAATTACGCATCGACTATCAAGCCTGCATTGCAAGTAATTGGTGCTAAAGAAGGCACAAGGGTAGCTGGAATGTACCTTATGCTCACCCAAAAAGGGCCTTTATTCTTCGCAGACACAACCGTGAACGAAGACCCCAACGCCGAGCAGCTGGCAGAGATCACAACATTAGTACATGCTGCAGTTGAAAGGCTTCATATTACTCCTAGAATAGCATTACTTTCTTATTCAAACTTCGGATCCAATGAAGGGAAAGTATCTTCTAAAGTACGCGAAGCCGTGAGGATTTTACATGAAAAAGCTCCAGAGATTATTGCCGATGGTGAAGTGCAGGCGAACTTTGCATTGAATAAAGATCTATTGAGTAAAAACTTCCCGTTCAGCAGCCTCAACGGTGAAAAAACAAACACCCTAATATTTCCAAACTTAGAATCTGGGAACATAGCCTATAAGCTACTCCAAGAAGCGGGTAATGCGGAGGCGGTTGGCCCTATTTTACTGGGAATGAACAAACCTGTGCACGTATTGCAGCTAGACAGCTCAGTTAGAGAAATTGTCAATATGGTAACGATTGCTGTTGTTGACGTGCAAGAACACGAGAAAGCATCGGTAAAATCTTAAAAAATGTATGAATATATAAAAGGGCGACTGGTTGAAAAATCACCTTCGCACGCAGTCATTGAAGTAGGCGGAATAGCCTACTTCATTCATATCTCATTAAATACGTATGAGAATATTAAAGATTCCAAGGAGACTAAGCTATACATCTACTTTCAAGTCAGAGAAGACATCCAGCAACTCTTTGGTTTTTCGCACCTCACTGAGCGTGCCCTATTCCTCCATCTTATATCCGTTCCCGGTATTGGTCCATCAACTGGCCGAGTTATGCTATCCTCAAGTAGACCTGAGGAGCTCCAAGGAGCCATCCTAGCTGGAGATAACAAAACCATACAAAAGCTAAAAGGTATTGGTCCAAAAACCGCCCAACGTCTGATTGTGGAGTTACAAGACAAGCTTAAAAAAGACGATATACTTGCTGGAGATCCATTAGTGGCTCGAGTGTCTTCAACTTACGATGAAGCAGTAGCCGCACTGATGATGCTTGGATTCACGAAAAATCAAACTGAAAAGGCACTACGAGCTATCGTAAAAGAAGAAGACTCTCTTCCTGTGGAAGAGCTAGTAAAAAGGGCTTTAAAAAAGATGTAGAGATGCCTCTACAGCGGTTAAAAAATCAAAGCAAGAAGCAATTCTAAGGATAAAAGAAGCGTTAAAAAAACCTATAAAACTATAAATAAGGGCTTTACAGCATATTTGATGACTGTTTTATTTGAATTTCTAATTTTTTCTATTTAACTTGGTCTAGCAAAACAAATAATAGGTGTTTTTAGAATTGAAAATTTTATAAACAAACACGATAAAATCCGTTCTTAATATCTATTTTGGCATTGTTTTAGCTACTTTATAGCTTGAAATTTATCTTTTACACTTTAATCAACTAAGAGTTTATAACATGAAAAAACTAATCGACGAAATCAATGCACAATACGAAGCATTCAAAAATGATTCAGCATTACAATTAGAAAAAGG
>DXEZ01000058.1 GCA_019114715.1 Candidatus Sphingobacterium stercoripullorum
GAGGCTACCAAGTCCCCCTAGTTGCTGACATTCACTTCACGCCCAATGCTGCAGAAGTAGCCGCTAGAATTGTAGAGAAAGTCCGAGTTAACCCGGGCAACTACGCCGATAAGAAACGTTTTCAACAAATAATATATACTGACCAGCAGTACCAAAACGAACTGGAAAGGATTCATGAGAAATTTTCCCCACTAGTCCATATCTGTAAAGAATACGGCACTGCCATGCGGATTGGAACAAACCACGGTTCTTTATCCGATAGGATCATGAGTCGCTATGGAGATACCCCTAAAGGTATGGTAGAGTCTGCTTTAGAGTTCATCCGTATTTGTGAGGATCACCATTACTACGATCTGGTTATTTCTATGAAGTCCAGCAACCCAATTGTTATGGTGGAGGCCTATAGGCTATTGGTCCAGGAGATGGTCAAAGAGGGCATGAATTATCCCCTACACTTAGGAGTTACCGAAGCTGGAGACGGAGACGATGGCAGGATCAAGTCTGCCGTAGGAATTGGAACATTGCTCGAGGACGGAATTGGTGATACCATCAGGGTATCGCTCACCGAGGAACCTGAATTCGAAGCTCCCGTCGCCAGAGCCCTTATTAAAAGGTATGTCGGTAGAACGCCTGAAAAGCTAGAAGAAGCTAGAGAAATCATCACTCTAACTGAATCACAAAGCATTGAACCTTACGATAGCAAGGAAGCTGCGGCATTCATCGGTGGTAGTTTAACTAGTAGAGTGGTCGTTGATATCAGTCGCGAAAACTTAAAAGATCCATTTATCTTAAAAAAAGCGGGCTTCCGCTACGATGTATTGCTGGATAAATTCCATGTAGAGGAACAATCAGCCGATTTCGTTTATTTTGCTGATGAGCTTCCAAGCTTTAATATGCCTGGGAACTTAAAACAGCTCTACAACTACAACACCTGGCTTAAGCTCCAAAAGAAAGACAATTGCCACCCCATATATACCCTTAAAGAGTACCTTGGCGCTTCAGAGAAAGACAGTCAGTTAAACTTCATACGCATTAAAAACGACACGCTTATTAGCGAGGAGTTTGGAAGCCTCGAGCCCAATGGCACGGTAGTATTCATTCTAGAGACAGACCACCTGCTGGGCATGGCCGAACAAAGGCAATTTTTTGAAAACTTAAAAGAAGTAGGCATAGACTTCCCTGTTATTATTAAACGGAGCTACCCTGCGGAACTTTTTAGAGGACCATGGGGCAATAAAATGCACGATGAGGAGCCTCTATCCAAGCTGCAACTCTATGCAGCCACAGATATCGGCGCCTTATTAATTGAAGGCATGGGAAATGGAATCTGGCTAGATGCTCCTGTTATTCCGGCTCATGAGCTACTGAAAACATCCTTCGGCATCCTGCAGGCAACCCGTACCCGGATATCGAAAACCGAATACATTTCCTGTCCTAGCTGTGGAAGAACACTCTTTGATTTGCAAGAGACAACTCAAAAAATTAGGAGCAGAACGAATCACTTAAAAGGCCTTAAAATAGGAATCATGGGCTGTATTGTAAACGGTCCAGGTGAAATGGCCGATGCCGACTACGGATATGTTGGCGCAGGTCCTAATAAGATCACTCTATATAGAGGAAAAGAAGTTGTTAAGCGAAATGTTGATAGCGAACAGGCTTTAGATGAGCTGATAGATATCATAAAAGAAGACGGGCTGTGGATAGATGAAAATTAATTTTCTATACTTTCTGGGTAAGCAGCTGCAACTACCCGCTAAGATATTAGGACAATATATTTTATAAAGGATGTTGCCTTTATCACTAGCAAGTCTTCAACCTTCAATAAATACTTACGGAAAAAGCTAGAACGATTGGTTATCGCTCGTTTTACGAATGGATACTCTTTTGATGATTACCTCAGTTCCTGAAGTTATCCTTACAAAGTAAAAGCCTTCAGACAAGTTGCTATTCAAGTCAAACAGCAAGTTTTGCACGCCTTCCTCTAGGCTGCCCTGCATGAGGTTCATCACCTCACTACCTAAGGCGTCCATGATTCTAATATTCACCTCCGAACTTTGAGCAAGTTTAAAGGCAACAGATATCTGGTTTGCTATAGGGTTATGAAAAACTTTTACGTTGGTGATATTTTTAGCTTTCGGTTGAGAAGAAGCATCCACAGCTAACATGCTTGTACTGGTGCTTGATAAGGCAGATGCAGAATTCCAGTCGTTCGCCACAGCCATGTTTAAAGCAAAGCAAGCTGCCATCGCAACTGCTCCCTTTTTAACAAAACTATATGACCACTTAAAATTCTTCATTCTTTTTTTATGTCTTATCGTAAGATCTCTAACAATTACTACCTCAAAAATAGTACAATAAATTCACAATCCTTCTGTATTTTAAAAAAACAGAAACCTTTTAACAATTTTTAACGAGGTTTTACGTTAGTGTCTATTTTCATATAAAGATACAAAGAAATATCAATGCTTTTATTTTTTTATTCATATTTCCTTTCACCTCTTATATCGTACTTTCTCTAATCTTTTCACAAAATTTATAGTAAAAATCGAAATTAAGTACTTACTCTTTATATCTATTTTTTGCTTCAGTTTGGTTCGTTTCTAATTTCATTTATTCATTAAGATGCGTTTCTTAACAAATAATAATTTTGATATTCAAAAACTGGTTTCTTATTTATGACTTAAATATAGACATTGGTTTTTTAAATCGCAAAATAAATCAGCAATTATTTTCATTTTCTCAGCGAAAAGGTGCTCCAAGCAAAATTCAGGTAATTGTAAAATGAGTGAGAATAGGCTGTAAAGAAAAACCACCTAGAGGCAAAAGGTGCTGCAGGTGGTACTCCTTATTTCATGATAGAAAAGCCGTTACGGTAAGGTCTTTAGGAGCTCTAAGTATTTCTCTATGGCCTTTCTTTTCCCGTCGTTTAAATCGAAGTCTAAATATTTGTAAAAATAATCGTAAAAATCAAAGTCCTCACGCTTTTCTAGTGAGTCAATCACCTCATCGCATTCTGCCACCCCTTGTTTTAGCGCTTTATTAAAACGGTCTACAAATTCAGGATCCAGCTCTTTTATGGACACCCAAACGGCATAGGCAAAAGGCAGTCCTGTTAGCTCTTTCCAATAATAGCCCAGGTCATACACATAGTTTTCACTATTTTTCTTGCCAAAGGTTCTATCACCTATCAGTACATAAGCGTCAACCTCCCTATCATCGCTAACAAGCTCAACCTCCTGCTTCCAATAATAGGCCAACAAAATCCTCGCTAGCCCATTGGAGGTCCTACTCTGGTAATCGAGCCTTAAAGTTTTTATCTCACTCACCGGGACTTTGGAAAATAAAAACACCGAGTTTACCGTACCATCGCTGCCTATGCAATAATCGGTAATGAGATGGGGCGTTTTAATATCCAACAAGCCTGCAACTGGGATAATCCCCAAATCAGCCTCTCCACTTATTACCTTCGCTGCACATTGACTGGGATAGTCCACACTCAGCTCCATAAGATCTTCCAATTGTGCCTTTTTTATTCCACGAATAAAAGGCAATGTATTGGTATAAGAAACTGCGGAAACTTTTATTTTACTATTCATTTGATATATGCTGGGTACAAAAATGTTTTTTTAGGGAAAAGCCAGTTCCATCGTGCTCGGCAATATAAAGGCAGGTATTCTCATGTGGAAACTCATCCATTTGACTAAGGGGACTACCCGTCACATGACACATAATCGAGCGCAAGGTGCGTCCGTGTGTACAAACTAAAAAGTTAGTACCCGAAGAATTCTCAACGATGAAATCCAGGCCCTTTTTAACCCGCTTATAAAGCTCATTGGGGCTCTCCCCTCCTTCTGGCCCTAAGTCCAACTCTCCCTTTCTCCATGAGCCTAAATAATGATCAAAGTCAGCTAATATCTTATCATTTAACTCCAGCCCCTCATATTCACCCCAGCTGATTTCATCTAGGTCCTTTACGCGTTCAAAAGGAATATTTTTATTCTTTACAAAGGGTTCAACCGTCTGGTAGGTTCTTTTAAGCCCTGAAACATAAATCTTATCGAACGCTATGTCTTTATAATGATCAAAAAAACGTTCCGCTTGCCTCTTCCCTTCTTCATTAATAGAGGAATTAATTCCTCTACCTTGCACTATTCCTTTTTGATTAAAATCAGTTCTTCCGTGTCTGATAAAATAAAATGTTTTCTTCAATGTTATTTACTTATTTATTACCGGTAGATCGTAGTAGGAGGCTTTCTCCTGCTGCTCGAACTCTACG
>DXEZ01000059.1 GCA_019114715.1 Candidatus Sphingobacterium stercoripullorum
ATTTTTTCCCGAAGGAATGGAAAATGGATCGGGCTACCTACAATTGGTAGATTTAGTAAACGGCCAACCTGTTTTAAACAAAGTAAACAGCAACCTCGCTTATACCGATGAAACTAAAAAAAGGCTGCAAAAATATACCGATGACATAACGAATTTAGGTATGCCAGGAATGAGGATGGATATGTCTGTATCTCCATTACTAGGAATCCCAGAACATGGCAACTTGTATTTTGAGCGTGTGCTAAACGAAAATCAGGAAGGGGTAGTCTCTTACCTTGAATACGCTGCAACTAAAGAACATACCTTTTTTACCTTTTGGCTAGGTAACAACGATGTGTTAGGCTATGCAACAAATGGGGCAGTCGAAGAGGGACCTACAAGCACTCTAACAGATATTGAAACGTTCACTTACGTTCTGAATGAGTTTTTAGAAAAGCTTACTGCGGAGAACCAAAAAGGAGCCATTGCGACGATTCCAGATGTTACTGCGATTCCTTTTTTAACGACCGTTACTAAAGATGCCTTATTAGCAGGAGTAAATGCTCAAAACCCACCTCAGCCTATTACTGATTTATATATTGCTACAAAATCCGGAGTCAGAGAAGCAGCCAATGAGGACATGTTTGTATTACCATTCTCCACGGCAGGTCTATTAGGTCAGCCCAATGAACAAGGAATACCTTACGGTTTGCACCCTCTTAACCCAATTGAGGATAAGTATGTTTTGGATAGCGAGGAAGCTGCTACCGTATCGGCGCACGTTAAAGCACTCAACCAAGTTATAAAAGAACAAGCCCAATCAAGAGATCTGGCTTTAGTTGATACCTATACATTTTTAAATAGAGTAAAAGCGGGGATCATCATCAACGACATGCCTGTTAATGGAACATTTATTCAAGGAAATGCCTTTTCTTTGGATGGCGTTCACTTAACACCACTTGGGAATGCAATCGTCGCTAATTTATTTATAGAGGCTATCAATAAAAACTTCAAATCTTCCATCCCAAAAGTGGATGTAACAAATTATGGCGGAGTGAAGTTCCCCAATAATTAACGAGAATCCTCTATTAACATAAAAAGCAATGTGAATTCACATTGCTTTTTATGTTAATGGAAAAACTTTATACAATTATAAAGTCTTCACATATTTTTGATCGTAATTATCTATATCAATGATATATTTATTTTGAATTAGAAAATCAAATAAAGGCCTAACCTCGGGTGATACTTGCATGTTCTTTGTTGTAATAGCCTTATTTTCCGCCTTGTTTAAATAAGGATATGCATACAATCGAACATTTTTACTAAACATACCAGAAATATAAGAGAGTAGTTTATTCGCATAGCTCTCTTTGTCGTAATTTCCAGAGTTAAAGATGGTTTTCAAGTTTGAAATATTGGTCACTATCCCTATATGCTCCGCTTTAAATTGATTGATAAATGTAGCCAGGTGGTTGTTTCTTCTAAAGTTGGAAACTAAAATATTATTACCAGTACTACACAGAAGCTCAGCTCTTTCTGCAAACAGTTTTAAATCCTCTTCAGTTATATCAGGGTTTTCATCTAAAACGTTCCCCATCAACACTTCGATTAATACAACGGTATCTTCTTTAGTGGCGCCAGTATTATGATAAAACTGTTCCTCTGCGTAGTTCAACATATCGAAGTTCGGCAAAGATTTTTGCTTGTACTTGGTCCGTAAAATCACAACATTTTTGCGATATAAAAAGTCCTTGATCTGCTGCGCATTTTTATCGGGTGTAAATAACGTTGCTTTTGTAAAGCCTTTAGCTATCAAATATAAATTTAATTGCCTGTCATTAACCTCTTCAAAAGCAGGACCGCTGACTTTAATAAAATCTATTTCAACGGACGCATGGGCGACATTGTCCACCAAAGATTCTATCAATATAGAAACATCCTTTAAATGGTAATAAGCAGCATACAGTAAATTCACCCCTAAAATACCGATTACCTTTTGCTGTAACATACTATCGGTATCCAAGAGCCGCACGTGCATAATAATATCGTTAGTAGGGCCACCAACTTCAGACTGAAAACGTAATCCTATCCATCCATGTGGATCGTTAGTCCTATTGAAGTTAAGCGTAGTTACCGTATTGGCAAAAGCAAATAAGGTTTTATTGGCATACTTATCGCCTTTCAGCCGCTCGGTCAGCAGGTGGTATTCGTGGTTAAGCATCTTCACAAGCCTTTGCTCGCTTACGTACCTCCCATCTTCTTCTGCACCATAAATAGAATCACTAAATGCCATATCGTAGGCCGACATGGTTTTTGCGATGGTCCCGGAGGCAGCACCCGCATTAAAAAAGTTTCGTGCAACCTCTTGTCCCGCTCCTATTTCCGCAAAGGTCCCATAAATTTGAGCATCCAAATTGATCTTTAGTGCTTTACGTTTGCTCTCTAAAATCTCTCTTGCCATGCTACAAAGATACAAAATAATACAAGCACATAACTAAAACCTTAAAGTAGTCGTAAGAAACAACGACCAAATCATTTTAGGATAAGGCAAAGCAATACCACAAAAAAACCGCTTATGATGAGAATTTATAAACGGTTTCATTATTATCTTTTAATTAGCTATTTCTCGAGTCTCCTAATTGCTTTGTTAGCTCTTTTCTCGGCTGTTGAAATCTTATAGTCAAGCCATTTATTTTTCAACACCTTGCGCATGAAATTATCAAAATATCGCGTTATAAATAAATTTCTTGCCCCTTTCAACTTTTCTGTAAAGGAGTTCGGTAGAGCTCTAACTGATATAGAGTACCCTTCAGTTTCGTATTGTATATAGTGCCACCAACCAGCCGGCATATATAAGGTATCTCCAGGCTCAATAACCGCTTCATAACCATCTAAGAATTTGAGACCAGGGTATTTTTCTTGACTACTCGTTTTTAAATTGGCAATACTGTGAAAGTTATATGGTAACTTGTACATTAAGTCAGATTGGTCATTAGGGAACAACCAGACTCTCTTTGCTCCTTGAAATTGCGAAATAAAAACATGAGACATGTCAATATCGATGTGATTTCTAGTTGCAGAACCTTCACCTCCAAAAAACATTAAAGGCAACCATTGTAAGACTTTTCCACCCGTGGGGTCGTTATATATCACATCTTTCTTTAACTCTGGCCTTAACTTCATCAAATTGAAGAGAAACAACCGAAGTTCTGTAGGCTTCTCTCTGATGAGATCTAAATACTCGCCGAAAGTCATCTTCCCTATCGGTGGGCTAGCAACATGATTTTGGGCATCGTCTTCTTTACCATAAATGTTCACTTGCTCATCTCCAGCTATTTCCTTGAAATAGTCGTAACTCCATTTACCCCAACAAGGACTTTCTTTAGAAATAAAGTCTTTAATAATGACGGGTTGACCTTTGCTAAAGTAATCTTTAACAAACTCTTCTGGAGTAACCCCTGAGATTATATTAACAGGTTTTAGTTTCACAAGCTTTGCCGATTAATTAATATTACTGCTAATTTACAATAAGAACAACACATTTTTACCCTCTCTCTAATTATAATCCTCTAAATTGCAGAAATATTTTGTAAAAAAAATGATTGTTGTCACCAAATCCAAAAAATATTTTCAAAAACTTAGTTTTTAAAAACATATATAGATCGGAACAAAAATACAAAACTGCCTAGTCTATTATAAATTACTATTTATTGACGGCCTGAATATATTGTTCCACAGCCATAGTCATACTTGGAGCTTTTGGTGTAGGAGCTGGTATATCTAAAACTAAACCGTGTTCTAACAAAGCTTGTTGGGTGCTATCGCCAAACGCCGCTATTCTTGTATTATTTTGTTTAAAATCTGGAAAGTTTTCATACAACGACTGCACACTTGATGGACTAAAAAACACAATAATATCGTAAAACACATTTTTCAAGTCCGACAAATCACTAATCACTGTTCGAAATAGCACCGAAGGAGTTACATCATACCCCTGCCCAGTTAAATAATTCAAGTTTTCTTCATTAGCAACATCTGAACAAGGAAATAAAAACTTCTCTGATTTATTCTTATCCAAATCTTCATTTAGATCTGCAATAGTTTGCTTACCAAAAAATATTTTTCGCTTACGATATTGCGTATACTTCTGCAGGTATAAAGCAATCGTTTCTGATAAACAGAAATACTTAAGGGATGAGGGAACCTCATACCTAGTTTCCTCAGCAATTCTAAAAAAATGATCTACTGCATTTCTACTGGTAAAAATTATCGCTGTGTAATCCGACAATTGAACCTTAGACTTTCTGAATTCTGTAGCAGAAACTCCTTCTACGTGAATAAAAGCACGAAAATCAACCTTCACATTGAGTTTTTCTCCCAAAGGAATATAAGGAGATTTCTTGTTTTCGGGTTTTGGTAACGTAACTAAAATACTCTTTACTTTGTTTGCTCTCGCTTCGTCAATCTGCATAACAATCTGTTTTTTAAACTCTTAGCACTTTAATCAATAATAATACAGGTGCTATTTCAAGAGTGCAAAGATACAGAATAAAATAAAATATAGAAAACCCAACTTGATTAAGCAAATGTAAAGCAGTCCTAATAATACGGTAAGCAGCTAGCAAAACAACGATTATAACCCCTAAAATAAATAATTGATTGTAAAATTGATAAGGAAAAAATACAGCTAGCAGCAGTAATATGGTACCAAAAAACATGGTATTAAAATAAATCAAATACAATACAGTAATGTATTCCCTCACTAGACGCAGGATTTTAAAAATAAAACCCAAAACTCTTAACGTCAATATCTTAAACACAAAAAACACCCCAATAAACAAGGAAAGTCCAAGGAAGTTTTCAAGAGTCAGTAAATAATGGGAGCTTTTTGATTGATACAGTAAAATTAGCAGGGCTAAACTCAGACTAAAAACAATATAAAGAAAAATATAAGACCACGAGGTGGCCACATTGTCCTCTCTACTGATTTGGGTGAGTGCACGCTCATCGTAAAAAGCTTTAAAAATATTATGGAAATCTGAGGGAAAAAAGTATCTGACCAAGCCCAATGCTAAAAAGATCATAAATGTAACAACCAAAACCCATCCGGGTCTATTGGTTTTTTTAAAGGAATGCTCACTATTGATGTCTAACACTTCCTTAATCTCCTCATTAATCTGCATTAGCTCTTGTACACTTGATCCTCCCTGCATTATCAACTTCGATTTTAAAGAATCAGCAAGTTGATTCGGCCGAGTACTTGGAGGGAAAACATAATTAAAGGAATCAACTGCTGCCATTTCCGCAGTAGCAGGCTGCCCATATACATTAAAAGAACCAAAAGCTATACTAATTGCTAAGTAGCAAATAGATATTAAAGTCCTAAAATAGCTTTTCATTAATTCCCTCATATTTATTTCTACTCAACCTCAGTGTGAACCCCAAAGGTAATCTGATTTTCTTAAAAAATGAATTCGCAGTAAAATTACGGCGTTTAATATGAAATAGAAAAACCAAGCCTATTAAAAAAGCCCCTATATCTAGCTCCACGGAATAGATACATATAAATGACAGTCTTATGCACTAAGATTTTTATCTTTGTAGCAACTATATAAAGTTCATTTTCAACATATATGATAACCAAAGAACAAGTTTTAAAAGCATTGAGTTATGTTGACGATCCAGATTTAAAAAAGGATTTAGTAACTCTAAATATGATACAAAATTTAGAGGTAGAGCAAGAGGTCATCAAGTTTGACGTAGTCTTAACTACACCGGCTTGCCCTCTAAAAGACCATATAGAACACGCATGTAGAAATGCTATTACTCACTTTGTTGACAAAGACATCAAGGTAGACATTAACATGACTTCAAGAGTGATAAGCAATACGGACACCCAATTACATGGTATTAAAAACATCATTTTAGTCAGCTCCGGGAAAGGAGGAGTTGGGAAATCAACGGTAGCCGCCAACCTTGCACTTGCACTTGCTGATACAGGGGCAAAAACAGGCTTATTGGATGCTGACATTTACGGTCCGTCCGTACCATTAATGTTTGGAGTAGAAGGCGCTAAACCTCAAACCAAAAAAGATGAAAAAGGTCAAAACAAAATCATCCCCGTAGAGAGACATGGCATAAAATTAGTATCCATTGGCTTTTTCACAGACCCTTCTCAGCCCATTCCTTGGCGCGGTCCTATGGCAACCTCTGCCATAAAGCAACTGTTTGGAGATGTTGACTGGGGTGAATTAGACTATCTAATCGTAGATATGCCACCAGGAACCGGAGATATTCATATCACAGTATCACAAACCTACCCTATTGCAGGAGCTATCGTTGTTACAACACCGCAGCAAGTAGC
>DXEZ01000060.1 GCA_019114715.1 Candidatus Sphingobacterium stercoripullorum
CAATTACACGACCCAGTAATGAGAGATATAGAAGCCTTCTTGCAGTCCTCTCAGGAAACTGTAACAGGTAGGGTATATTTAGAACTACACCCTTACCGTTATGTTATACTAGGTATAGAGTCTCCACACGATTTAATGTCTGATAAGTTCGGAAGCTATGGGGAGATGAATAACTCATGGACTGGAGATGATGTAAAGGGCTTCTCTAAAATATTTGGAAATCAAACCATTATTTGGCACAAAATAAATGATTCTTTGAAGTAATTCCCTAGCCCTTAAACTGTTTGTCTAAGGGCTATTTTATAACCAATAAAACAATGAGTAAAATAAAAGTCGGAATAATCGGAGCTGCAGGCTATACAGGAGGTGAGCTTTTAAGGATTCTTATCCATCACCCCGAGGTAGAGATAGTGTTTGCCAACAGCAACTCAAATTCAGGTAAAAAAGTATATGAAGTACATACAGATTTATTTGGCGACACAGAGCTGAGCTTCTCAAATACAGACATCCAAGATATAGACGTTCTTTTTCTTTGCTCGGGACATGGAAACACCCGACCATTATTAGAAAAGCAAAAGATAGCCAACAACATAAAGATTATCGATCTTGCGCAGGATTTCCGTTTAAAAGCGCTCAATAAGTTTGGCGACAAGACGTTTGTTTATGGATTGCCAGAGCTAAACAAAAGTACAATAGAAAAAAGCAACAATATTGCAAACCCAGGGTGCTTTGCTACTAGCATCATCTTAGCGCTTCTTCCACTGGCCTCCCAGCAGTTGGTACCGGAGGATATATACATTCAATCCATCACAGGCTCAACAGGTGCTGGGCAGCGTCCGACGGCGACCACCCATTTCAGCTGGAGGGATTCGAATGTTTCCGCCTACAAGGTTCATACGCATCAACACCTTCAAGAAATTTCCGAATCAATCAATCAGCTCCAAAGTAATTACCTCCCCAACACTGATGCCCCATTGTTGGAGAAGGCCATGGAGAAAATTAATCTTATCCCACTGAGAGGTGATTTCCCTCGAGGAATATTTACTACCGTGCAATTGAAAACGGATAAGAGTTATGAAGATTTATACGCATTATTTAATGCCTATTATAAAGATGCGGCTTTTACGCACGTAAGCCCTTTTGAAATCAATCTGAAGCAAGTAGTAAATACCAACAAGGCAATAATAAACCTGCAAAAAAGTGGAGATAATTTATTTATTGCTTGTGCAGTAGACAACCTGCTTAAAGGGGCATCCGGGCAAGCAGTGCAGAACATGAACCTCATGTTCGGTATAGACGAAAAAACAGGCTTAAAACTAAAAAGCAACGGCTTTTAATTAAAACATACACCATGAAAATTTGGAAAAAAAATATAGATGTAGATACTTTTGTAGAAAAATTCACCGTCGGTAATGACCGAGAACTGGATCTCTTATTGGCGGAAGCAGACGTATTAGGATCACTTGCTCACACCCGCATGTTAAACAGCATAAGCTTACTGGAGGAGGAAGACCTACAGGCGGTTCAGCAAGAGCTAAAAAATATCTACCAAGATATTCAAAAAGGAAACTTCCAGATTGAGGATGGAATAGAAGATATTCACTCCCAAATAGAGCTAATGTTAACCCGGAAGTTAGGAGACGCAGGGAAGAAAATTCATTCAGGACGCTCTCGCAACGATCAGGTGTTAGTGGATTTAAAAATATATTTCCGTAATCAAATTCAAGGAATCGCTAAAAACACAAAGACCCTGTTTAATACGCTAATAAAGCTTAGTAATGAGCATAAAAACGTATTAATGCCCGGCTATACGCATCTACAGGTCGCAATGCCTTCCTCATTCGGCCTATGGTTTGGCGCTTACGCTGAAAGTTTAGTGGACGACATGACGATTTTACATGGCGCATGGAAAATATGCAATAAAAACCCCTTGGGATCTGCGGCTGGCTACGGCTCATCCTTCCCATTGAATCGCAAGTTAACGACTGAGCTTCTTGGTTTTGATGACCTGAATTATAATGTGGTATATGCGCAAATGGGACGCGGTAAAACAGAAAGGGTTCTTGCCCAGGCCATGAGCTCCATTGCATCTACTTTATCGAAGTTTTCTATGGATGTAACACTATTCATCAATCAGAACTTCAACTTCCTATCCTTCCCGGATGAGCTAACGACGGGATCGAGTATTATGCCACATAAAAAGAACCCGGATGTATTTGAACTGATCAGGGGGCGTTGTAATAAAATTCAAGCGTTGCAAAACGAGCTGGGCTACATTACTTCCAACCTGCCTCATGGCTACCATAGAGATTTACAGCTCTTAAAAGAAAGTTTATTCCCAGCTATTACCTCGCTAAATGAATGTCTAGAGATGCTAGACTTCATGCTCCAGCATATAAATATCAATACGGATATTCTAAACAATCCGATTTACAACTATTTATTTAGCGTGGAGATGGTTAATAAAGAGGTACTCAGTGGAGTTCCATTTAGAGAGGCCTACCAAAACGTAGGCATCCGTATTGAACAGGGAGATTTTACACCCGATAAACAAATTCACCACACGCACGAAGGTAGCATAGGTAACTTGTGTAATGAAGAAATAGAGAGGATGTTCCAAGAGGCTGAGAAAAGCTTCAATTTCAAAAAGGTCCAAGATGCTTTGGCCCTGCTACTCCAATAAAGATAACAAACTCTGCCTTTTGCTTATATCGAGCAAAAGGCAGTTACTAGAAATGGCACACTGAGATCTACAATGATTCCGTGCAAAATAGCTATCAACACAAAGTCGTTACCACTAACTTTAGTGATGATGGGCAAACAGGTATCCATGCTGGTTGCACCAGCGGCACTTATAGGAGCTAGTTTTCCAAAATAGCGCACCAGAAAAGGGGCGGCTAAAAGAGCGATAAGCTCCCTCAACACGTTACTTATTACAGGGCAAACGCATTTAAAATCCTAATATAGTGAGTAAATAATCTTCATCCCAGGCTGCTCCTTTTCTTTTTGACTTTACGCCGACCTTTTTTGTCTTGTCTTTTTTCAATAGAGACAGTGCTATTTTATTGAGTACAGAAAAGTTCTGGGCTGCGTATTCAGATCGTTTCCTGTTGTAATCTTCTGAAAATGCGACATCTAACATCCAGTGGAGTTTGTTTTCTATCCCCCAGTGACTGCGTATAATATGTAATAGTTTTTGTGGATCTGCAGTTAACGAAGAGATGTAATACTTAGTTGCAGTTTCTACTTGATCCTTATTTTTAAATTCTCGTTTGCTTTCTATTTTAATGATAGAGGATAAATTTGCCCAACTTTGATGAGGAACTACATGGTCGAAATCCTTCAGTTGTATTACGCTGCATTTCCTAGTTTCTATTCTTCCATGACCAAAATCAACATCTTGATACGCCGTTTTTGCTTTGGAAAATAAAAATTCATCTTGAACTTCTTCCAAAAGCGCTGGCTGATTGCCCTTCAATCCGAACACATAATCTGCCTCTTTTTCACAAATAGTTTCCGCTATCTCTTTTTGACAACCCATCGCATCAATTGTTACTACCGAACCTTCGATAGCTAATGTCTCCAAGAGTTCAGGAATCGCTGTGATCTCATTGGACTTTTCATGCACTCTGACTTGCCCCAAAACTATATTCTCTGAAGACCAAGCACTTACCATGTGTATAGGTGACTTGCCATTAACCTTCGCTCCACGAATGGTCTTCCCATCAATGGAAATTATATCTCCTGTTTTTTCAATAATAGATGCTACCCAATTTCTAAAACAGGCTTCAAATTGATCCGGATGAATGCTAGAAATCACCCGATTAAACGTATCGTGTGAAGGGATACCATTGGGTAGGCTTAGAAATGTTGACAGCCATTTTTGCTTAGCTAAACCATACATTTCAATTTCCTCCCAGGTTTCTGCCCCACAAATAACAGCGGTAATAGATATGGTCACAATATCTAAAAGCTCATGCTGCTTGTTCCCGTATTTCCTACGATTATCTTCAATAGACTGAAAAAAATCAAATATTCTTGTACTTTTCATTTTTATATATTCACTTGATACTCAGGTAAATATACGAAAAATAGCATTATGAAACAAGTATTAATTGATTGAATATCAGTGTTTTAATGTTGTTTTTTGCTGTTTTTAAAAGTAAATGCGTTTGCCCTGTTACTTATTAAAGCAATAGTCCCTAAAGAAGCACCCTTATACTCACTTATAAATACACTAGACAAAGAGTAATACCCAAAGCCAGAACCTACTGCCATAGTTTCGTAAATGGTCCAGTCTTTTAAGAACAGTCCTATAATTGCTGTACCAACTAGGGTTCCTACAATCGTTGCTCCAGGGACCAGTAAAACGACTGCTTTAGTTTCTTTTATAGACTTCCACAGGCCTTTGCTAGTTCCAAGGGAAATACCCACCAAAAACATCAAGACGCATAAAACCACCATACCCACATGACTGGAGTAAAGCTCCTTGGGAACAAAGTCCAAATTACCCACTAGCAAACCTAAAAGGAAAAACCCTACTATAATGAGACTCCCCTTCATGCTTTCCTAAAAAACTTACGATAAACAAAAAATGCACATAAGACGCTCCCTAAGGTTGCTGCCAAGCTGATCAATAGCGCTTGTAAACCGAGGGTATGCAAAGAAGACATAATGAGATCATCACCGCCCACCTGGACACCGAGAATAAAAAGCAGGACATAAATCACCGCAGTCAACGTTTTAGAAACGTATTTTGTTAGGGCTGTTTTTTGAATCAGGGATCCTAAAAGAATCCCTACAATCATACAGGAAAAAATTATCAACATACTTTTAGTAATAGAATTATTGCTTTACTAAAGTAACATTTTCTGCTCACTTTGGAACCTTAATATTTGAATGGTACCTTAGTGTTTGTTAAACTTTTTAGTTGGCTTTAAGAATCAAGTAAGATGAAAGATAAAATTATACTATTTGGAGCTGGGAAACTGGCAGAAATTTTTATTCAAGGATTTAAGCAATATTTAGAGGATCAATATGAGATCATAGCAGTATATTCAAGGAGAAAGGAACCGGCTGAGAAATTAGCGGCAAATATCATCCGCGAGACCCGTTCTAAACACTGCAAGGCATTAACAGAGATTCATGAAATATACCCATTGAAACCAGACTACATCTTAGAAATGGCATCTCCATCCGCCCTTAAGGAATTTGCAATAAAAGCTTTCGAGCACCGTATTTCTATAGTTACATTATCTATAGGAGCATTAGCCGACAAGGAGTTTTACAAGCGGGTCAACCAAGCGGGAAAAGAGCATGGGGCTAAACTTCATATTGCTTCGGGAGCCATAGGAGGACTGGATGTTCTACAAACAGTGAGCTTAATGGAGCCTTCCAAGGGAAGCTTTCATACGCAAAAAGGTCCTAACTCTTTAAAAAACACAAAAGTGTTCACAGCCGACTTATTGCAACATGAAAAAACCGTATTCTCAGGTAATGCACTAGAAGCAATCCAGCTATTCCCCACCAAAGTAAATGTAGCAGTAGCCGCATCAATTGCATCTATAGGCCCAGATAGTATGGAGGTAAAAATCGATTCTACCCCCAATTACATAGGCGATAGGCATACCATAAAAATCCAAAACGAAGAAGTTAGCGCGTCAATAGATGTATACAGTAAAACTGCAAGCATTGCAGCGTGGAGCGTAGTTCGAACCCTTATAAATTTACAGGCAACTATTGTGTTTTAATTTCTGCCTAAATACCCCTGCAGATTATGGATGACTTTATCACTTAATCGCTCAAAGGCCTGTATAGTTCGCCCCACTGAAACATTTTGACAGTATACATTGGGGAGATCTATCAGGTCTTCATCTCCTAATGCCAGTAAAGTATCGCAGTACAACAGGTTTTCAGAATTAGAAACCCACTCTTTAAGGGCGTTCTTATCCCATGCTGGAGATAAGCCGGTATTGAATAGGATTTTGTTATTCCCCAAAGCATCAAACTCTTCTTGATACATTAAAACCGTATTTTTATTCAAGCAGCAACAAACAACCTGACTCTCCGATAAAACTTCTTTAAGCGCTTTATAGTGGTAGCCTTTTTTGCGGGCTTCTATTTTTTCTGATCTGGAGAAATAACTTATTTCAGCGCCAAAAAAAGATAGCGCGTCAGCAATTAATCCTCCCGATGCACCCAACCCAACTACACCAACCTTCAAGCCAGTTATCTCACTAGGGATACCAAGCCACGGAATTCGTTTTTCACCTTGTTTATTCTCTCCAAAACCATGAAGTAGCTGAATAATCTCACTCACCACATATTCTGCAACACCCTCATCGCCATAATCCCGAATACCCGTCACTTCTATCCCCAGTTCTCCCGCAGCACGAATATCAACATTTGCACTTTCTGGAGAGTACAAAGAGCAGCACATACCAATATATTTTAACGCAGGAGCACTATTTATAACCTCTTTGCCCAAGTAAGAAGTATAACTAAGAAGCACAGCATCTGCTTCACCAATCCTTCTAATCATCTCCTGATCGCTTCCTGGGATGGAGTCGTACACCACAACTTCATCTGCATAAGTCTTCAAACTCTCTTCCGCCCGACCGGTTAAGTTTAAGGGTTCTAGAGCAACTAACTTTTTAAATTTTTTCATGTAGAATAAACACTTTACCGGCGCAAGTTAGTAAATCCTAACGAGAGATGCTAGCGCCAAAAAATCCGTTCAAGTATTAACTCAGCTCCAACTTGTTGCACGCGTATTCCTAAAGCTTGTTGGGCTATGAAAGAACCTGATTTCTGATCAAATTGGGCTCTAAAATTTTTACCAATTTAAGCATTACAAAAACTTTGCGTGCATGAATACAACAGCCCTTTGGCACGGTTAATGCTTTTTTGAGAACCCAACGAATTAATCTTAATGTTTAGTATCAAACAAATAATTAAAGTTTAAACCAATGAAAAAACTGTTACTTATTACTGTAGGTTCTTTGATGGCTTTTAGCGCTTGGTCACAAGAGGCGGAAGCTGAAACTGATTCCATTCCCACTGGCCCTTGGCATTCAGAAGGAAACTTCGCTTTTATTGCTAACCAATCGAGCTATTCCAACTGGCAAGCGGGTGGTGACAACAACTTTTCTGGAAGTATTAACGTAAATTACGACTTAAACTACAGTAAAGACGACTGGACTTGGGATAACAAATTTCAAATCAACTACGGTTTAACCAAGATAAAAAGTGAAAAAGCACAAAAAACAGACGACCGAATAGAAATCAACTCTCTACTAGGTAAGCAAGCTCGTGGACTGTGGTATTACTCGGGGTTTGTAAACTTTAAATCTCAGCTAGCAAATGGATACGATCCTAGCGATAAGGATGTCAAGAACTCGCATTTCTTTTCTCCAGCTTACTTACAATTCGGACCGGGTATGCTTTGGAAGAAATCAGACAATTTTAAAGTTAATATAGCACCAGCAACCGCAAGGTTTATTTTTGTACATGGACATTTTACAGAAAATGGAGAATCCTTCGGTGTAGAACAAGGGGAAACTTCACGCTTTGAGTTTGGTGCTTCACTATCAGCTTTATACAAGTTTGATATTATGGAAAATGTATCAGCAGAAAACAAGTTGAATTTATACTCTAACTATTTAGAGAAGCCAGAAAATGTGGATATAGACTATGAATTAAATGTGGTCATGCAGATTAACCGTTTTTTATCTACCAATATAGCGTTCCAAACAATCTACGACGACAACGCCTATAAGGGATTCCAAATTAGGCAAATGGTAGGTTTAGGACTCAATTATAAGTTCTAAAATCAAACAATTTGTTGACGAGACGAGGTATAACGAAACAGTTTATACCTCGTTTTTTATTTCTTAATTCCGAAATTATAGATAATCGTTTTTTGAAAAACTTGCTCAGGCGTGAGCTTGACACTAGGAAAATGTTTCTGATTTGGGCTATCGGGATAAAACTGAGCCTCCAAACAGAAGCCTCCGTTTTTCAGGTATTTCCGACCTAATTTTCCGCGATCGTCTGCTAAAAAATTGCCCGTATATAAGTGCACTGAAGGCATATCGGTGTAAAGAGACAATTGAACTCCCGACTCTTCAGAGTAAGCTACGGCCGCTGCACGGTCCAAGCTTCCATCCAGCTTAAAGCTATGGTCATAGCCTCCAGCTAACTCAAGCTGTTCACCGCCCTGCTTCAGGCCTTCGTCAAACCTCTTAAAGGCCTCAAAATCAAAAGCAGACTCTTTTACCTTTTTAAAGTCTCCTTGAGGCACTTGCTGCTTATTTAAGGGAAGAAATTCTTCGGAATTCAGTTTCAAATAGTGGTCTAAAACATCTCCTTGCCCTTCACCTTTTAGGTTAAAGTAAGCATGGTTTGTAGGATTAAATACAGTCGGTTTACTTGTTACAGCACGGAACTTTATAACAAGACTATTTTCATCTGTTAGTTCATAGGAAACTAAAGTTTTAAGAACGCCTGGGAACCCACCTTCCCCATCAAAAGATTCGTAATAGAAATCTATTTGTTTATTCAGGGAGACCCTTCTATCCCAAACCTTATTATGAAAGCCGCTGCTACCACTATGCAGGCAATTGCTCGCATTGTTTTCTTCGAGCTGATGGTAATGGCCCTCAAGCTCAAATCCAGCATTGGCTATCCGGTTGGCATATCGCCCAATAGTTGCACCATGAAACTGTTCCTGAGCATCCATGTAGCTTTGAATGTCTCCGAAACCCAGTACAACATCAATTAAATTCCCTTGCCTATCTGGCACTAAAACAGAAACTATTCTGGCTCCAAAATCGGTCAAAGCTACTTGCATCCCCCGTTTATTTGTTAAAACAAATAAATGGGTGTTTTTTCCTTTATGATTACTTAAAAATTCTCTTGGAATAGGTAATGTATATGTATTCATCATTTAAAACATTGTTACTAAAATTAGGTAAAAACAACGATTAAAAAAACTTTTAAGAACCTATATATACTTTTCATTTAAAATTTAGATGCCACTCCTCCGCAAAAGAAAGCATAAAAAAACCCTCCAAATTGGAGGGTTTATATTTTTCGGACGATTGATTATTACATCATTCCACCCATACCACCTGCACCACCCATAGCTGCTGCTGGGTTTATTGCTGGTGTTTCTTCCGGTTCGTCTGCTAGAACACACTCTGTTGTTAGCAACATAGATGCAACTGAAGCTGCATTTTCAAGTGCGACTCTTGAAACTTTAGTTGGGTCAATAACTCCTGCAGAAATCAAGTTTTCAAACTTGTCTGAGCGAGCATTGTAACCGAAATCACCTTCTCCTTCTCTAACCTTCTGTACAATGACAGCTCCTTCTATACCTGCGTTTGCACAGATTTGGCGAAGTGGCTCTTCAATTGCACGTCTGATGATGTCAATACCAATTTGTTCGTCTTCGTTCACTCCTTTAAGGTCGTTTAACGCTTCAGTAGAACGGATGTAAGAAACTCCACCACCTGCAACAATACCTTCTTCTACTGCTGCTCTAGTTGCGTGCAATGCATCGTCAACACGGTCTTTCTTTTCTTTCATTTCTACCTCAGTAGTCGCTCCTACATATAGTACAGCAACACCGCCAGCAAGCTTAGCTAAACGCTCTTGTAGTTTTTCTTTATCGTAATCTGAAGTAGTAACTTCAATTTGAGCTCTAATTTGGTTGATGCGTGCTTCAATAGCATCAGCGCTTCCAGCACCATTTACGATTGTTGTGTTATCTTTATCAACAACAATTTTCTCTGCGCTACCTAAGTACTCAACTTCTGCATTCTCAAGCTTATATCCTTGCTCTTCAGATATTACAGTACCACCAGTTAGGATAGCTATATCTTCCAACATAGCTTTACGACGATCACCAAAACCAGGTGCCTTAACAGCAACAACTTTCAATGATCCACGGATTTTATTAACTACTAAAGTTGCTAATGCCTCACCGTCTAAATCTTCCGATATAATAACTAAAGGCTTACCTGTTTGTACTTGCTTTTCCAAAATAGGTAATAGCTCCTTCATGTTACTAATTTTCTTATCGTAAATAAGAACATGAGCATCTTCTAAGTCTGCCTCCATTTTCTCGGAGTTCGTCACAAAGTAAGGCGATAAATACCCGCGATCGAACTGCATACCTTCAACCGTTTTTACTTCAGTTTCAGTACCTTTAGCTTCCTCAACTGTAATAACTCCGTCATTACCAACCTTCTCCATAGCCTCTGCTATAAGTGCTCCGATAACCTCATCGTTATTACCAGAGATAGTTGCTACCTGACGAATTTTGTTAATATCTTGACCTACTTCTTGAGAATTCTTTTTTAACGTTTCAACAACTTTTGCAACAGCTTTGTCGATTCCACGTTTTAAATCCATAGGGTTTGCTCCTGCTGCAACAGATTTCAATCCAGGTGCAACAATTGCTTGTGCCAAAACAGTAGCTGTAGTAGTTCCATCTCCTGCTTGATCCGCAGTTTTGGAAGCAACCTCTTTCACCATTTGAGCACCCATATTTTCTAAAGCATCTTTCAGTTCAATTTCTTTTGCTACTGAAACTCCGTCTTTAGTAATTGCTGGAGAACCAAATTTCTTCTCAATAATTACGTTTCGTCCTTTAGGACCTAAAGTTACTTTTACTGCATTCGCTAAAGTATCGACTCCTTTTTTCAGAGCGTCGCGTGCTTCAACATCGTATTTTACTTGTTTTGCCATTTTTTAAACTCGTTAATTCAGTTTTAATGAATACTTTTAATTTGTTAAATCACCAGTAATGATTAAACAATTGCGTAAATATCGGATTCACGCATAATAAGATACTCTTTACCATCGTAGGTAATTTCAGTACCTGAATATTTCCCGTACAATACCTTATCACCTACTTTAACTGTAAGTGGTTCATCGGGTGTACCTGTTCCAACCGCTACAACGGTTCCTTCGGATGGTTTTTCTTTTGCAGTATCAGGAATATAAATTCCAGAAGCTGTCTTTTCTTCCGCTGGAGCAGCTTCTACAACAACTCTGTCTCCAATAGGTTTAATGTTTAATGCCATAGTTATTAATTTTATTAAACTTGACTAATGATATTTAACTAATCTAAACTACTAAAAGTATTATCATCAACTATGCCAAAAGCAAATCCCACTTTTTTATTGACATTTTTTCACAAAAACGACCACCCACACTGCCATAAGACATAATAGACCTGCCAAGCTGACATAAAAAAACCGATAGTTTTAACTATCGGTTTTCTAATATTATGAAATTATATTATTCATTATCTTCTTCGGGTACACTTTGAATTGGTGCACCTTCTTGTTGCTCTCCTGTTGCTCCATCTGCATCCGGAGATAAGTTGAGCATAGGATTGTTTTGCTGTAATGGGGCGTCGATCTGATCACCTAGTCCTCTTTGAGAGCTAGAACCTGTTGGCCCTGTAATATTAATGGCCATACAAAAAACGATCAAAGCCAAAATTAAATACCATGTTCCTTTTTCTAAGAAATCACTAGTTCTTTGAACACCCATTAGGTTAGTACCTCCAGAAAAGCCAGAAGACAATCCTCCGCCTTTCGGATTTTGTATCAACACTAAAAAAGTAAGCAGTGCGCTCGCTAGAACAATAAGTATTATAAATAAAGTAGTCATATCAACACTGATAAATTATTTTCTTTCCTCTAATTTTCGAATTTGGGTCGCAAAATACGATTTTTTTTCTGGATATTTCAAAATTAACTTCTTAAAAATATCAATTGACTTTTCGTAGAGCCCTTGTTCAGCATAAATTTGAGCTAAAGTCTCTGTAACTAGGCCGTCATTCTCTTTGGCACTCCTTCTAGCTTTATTTTCTAAATTTATCTGATCGGGCTGAGGCGGTTTAATTTGAGGCTCCTCTTTTATAAATCGCTCTAAAATTTCCTCAGTTTTTTTAACGCCTTTACTCGTATTGTTATAAGGTACTTTAACCGGTTCTTTAATAGAAATCTTTTGCTCTGGGCTTTGATAATGTAAAATTGTTTGTTTGATTTGCTGATCTAAAACCAGCTTATCCATTTTCTCAAAATCAAACTCTTCTTTTTTATCTGGCTTGGGTAATCGAATATCAACAAAAGGTTGATATGTTTCGGCGTGTTCCATCCGGGTCTTATAAAGCCACCACCTAAAGCTATAAGGCATCAGCTCATCATCATATAAACTCGGAATCTCTTCTCCTGCCTCCTCATCTTCTACTTGAGATGTTTGACTCACTGGAGCGTTCACACTAGGAAGTTCTTTGGAATGTTTATCGGACTCCTCCAAGCCTTCATCCTCTACCTCTACATATTCCACATAATCCGATTGGGTTCCAGAAAGATCTAACTCTTCAATCTCAGGTTCTTGGAAAGATTGTTTTAACCAAAACACATTTGGAGCGAACAGTTTACTTTGCAATTCGTAGTGTAACTCATGCTGCTTCCTTTTATCCAAAGCATTCCTCAAAGGCGTCGAGTAGGGGTACTTTTGAAGTAGCGTTTCAAATACTTGATCCTCCACGTCAAAGGGCTGAGAAATTGCTTTATGATACAGTTCTTTGCTTGATAAATCCATAACTACATTATGCTCCAATATTAAAAAACTTCCAACAAACTACCAATTTGCAAAGGCTTTATTAAAAATTTCTTCCGTTAACATCTCTATAATCTCTTGATTCAACCGATCTTCTTGTGCATGAATATCTCCTGAAAACTCTTTATATTGAGTGAAACTACTGTCGAAGCTCGCCTCTTCATCGCGACTATTAACGTAAGAGACTTTCACCGTAATGGTCAACCGATTCAATGCCGCTCTATCTGTTCCTGCTTCCACTGCAGCAGGAGCAATGGTATAATTTGTTATTTGTCCCTCAAAAATTGCGTCTCCATTATTTGAAACAGTGCTTAATCGAGATTGATTTCGAATACGCTCTTTAAGACCTTCTGTGAAGTTTTGACTTAAGGTTGGATAAACCATTGGTGCGATGTTTTCGAAAAAGTGTATCTCAACTGTCTTCATCCATTCCGGAATAGATCCTCCAGTAAAGCTATAAGAGACACCACAGCTTTTAACTATAAACAAACCTAATACGCAAAGGAATGTATATATACTATTTCTAAGAGATTTTTTCATTTGAATCCATTATTTTAAACCCAGATCCTTTATTTTCCTATATAAAGTTCGTTCAGAAATCCCAAGCTCTTTGGCGGCCGATTTTCTTTTTCCTTTATGCTTTGCTAGAGCTTTTTTAATCAGATCGGATTCACTTTCTGCTAATGACAAGGACTCCTCCACCTCTTCTGCCTCTTGAGC
>DXEZ01000061.1 GCA_019114715.1 Candidatus Sphingobacterium stercoripullorum
AGTAACTAGCCAATAATCAGCTGCTCCAGATAAACCTTGCCAATGTTTTTGACCTTTAATTTTATATTTATCATCTTCCAAGGTATATGAAGTTTGCATATTCAATGCATCACTTCCATATGCCTTTTCAGTAATCATCAACCCTCCCATCGCTTTGTTTTCCAAAAAATCTTTGAAAATTCTTTCTTGTACACTTAAATCTCCGTACTTGGCTAGAGGCTCTAGAAATAAAGCGATGTTAATCCCAAAAATCAACGACAAAGAAAGAGATTCATAGGATGCTGCAGATAATACTCCTAAGCACTCTTTAACAATAGCTCCCCTCCCCCCATGAATACTTGGAATCGCTACCGATAATGGTTTAAGGTCCATTATCTCGCTCAAAAGATCTGCTGGTAAATCCCTATTTAAACTAAGTTTATTATAGTCAAATTTACTATTGAATAAATATTCGAACTTTTTTTGCATTGTGCTTAAAAAAGTCGCGAATTCAGTATGTTCTATGACACTACTCATATTAAAACTAAAAAATTAAAAAAACATTTGCTAAGTAGACAACTCTTATCATTTTACTAATATGCTCAATATTTCATCATAAACAAGGAACATGTACGCATTTAGTTCGGGCACGAGGTAAGTCTCACTTAACATATACAAAAGTAACTGGATTATGGTACAATAAGTACTTGTTTTTGTGCTATTACTGGTACAAATCGTGCATGATGGTAGAACACTTCCTATTTGGCACGCATTCTATAGGTGGATGGTGACACTCCAACGGTTTTCCTAAAAATCCTAG
The DNA here is from genome assembly GCA_019114715.1 of Candidatus Sphingobacterium stercoripullorum. Lineage (GTDB taxonomy): Bacteria > Bacteroidota > Bacteroidia > Sphingobacteriales > Sphingobacteriaceae > Sphingobacterium > Sphingobacterium stercoripullorum. The sequence goes on from DXEZ01000061.1 coordinate 800, forward strand.
AAAAATACGAGGGGTCGCTAAAATCCAGCTCATAGGCTATATCGGCAATACTCTTATTGGATTCAACTAGTAGCAATTGCGCGTGCATAATTAAAACTTCCTGGATAATTTCTTTTGATGATTTCTTAAAGATAGAAGTTACACACCTATTTAAGTAGTTTACTGATAAGGCTAGTTTATCAGCATAGAAGTTCAGCCGCTTTTCTTTGTTGAAGTTTTTATGCACCAATTGCTTAAATCGCATGGCTATTTCCTGCTTACGACTAAGCTGCCTATTTGAATCTGAAAACTTAATGACCTTCAGTAAGGTAGACTTTAGCAGGCTATCGGATAATTCCCTGTAAGGTTCAGAAACGCGGAGTTCTTTGTATAATAATTTCAAGAGCTGATTTAAATCCTCGCTCTCCTTGGTTTTTAAATTAACTAAAGGAGATATAGTGAAAATATTTAAGATCTCTTGCTCTCTAAATAGTGAGGTCATGGCGTTATCATTAATCAATATACAATGTCCTTGCGCCATTTTATCCACTGAATTTATAGCAGAAATGTTCCCGTAGTTACTTATTAAAACCGCCGGTGCCTCTACCATATAGACTTCAGTACCTATTTGATGCTTAAAATAACCCTCTGTTATATGGACCAATAAATTATATCCGAAAAATATGGGAGGAATCGGTATTTTTAGATTGGGAGCTATTTCACTTAGTCTAAAAATTTTCACTGGAGAATGTATGTGCTTTAAATGCTCCATGCTCCCCGTCATAAAACGGTTCACGAATTCCTCCGCCCTAACTTGCTTATCCATTTTGATAGACTAAAGATACCACTTTTAACAAAGTTAATATATGTTTTCCACTATTTCAAAATGTTCGTAATTAAGCCCTCTACATATTGAATCTAAATGAAAACCACTTTTCTTTAGAACCTCCGTATAATCCACAGTATAAAAGAACCGACCACGGAAATAAGCAGCATGGATGTTAGTGGAATGAATACCGAGTAATTTTGGTTTTCAATTCTAATATCTCCAGGCAACCTCCCAAACCAATGGAAGTTAAAGGTTGTAAAATGGAGCAAAGCCCCTATTATGACCAGCAGGAACCCTACCAAAATCAATACTTTTCCCATATCTAAATTTACTCAAAACTTTTAATTAACCGAGGGAAATATAATCCTAAAGCCAGACCTCGTACTACCACATACAGTATAAAAGCAATCCACAGCCCTGTATTGCCGTATTGTACGGTTAAAAAAGTTCCCGATAAAATGAAGGCGATTAGCGCTATTATAGTGCCATTTCGCATTTCTTTGCTCCTTGTTAGCCCTATAAATGCTCCGTCCATCAAAAATGCTACAAATGATAATAGGATATATATAGATGCAAAAGGCATGAAATTAATGGCAATCTCTTGAACTGCTTTTACTTGAGTTAAAAGAGGTACGGTCCATTTCACTCCTATAAAAAGGAGAAACGCTAAAACAACCGCAGTTAATCCAGCTAGCATTGTTGCGTCTTTAACCTGCTGCAGAAATAAGGTTTTATTTCTTTTACCAAAGGCTTGGCCAGCGGTCATCTCCACAACGTGCGCATAGCCGTCTAAAAAGAAGGCCGACAGGGATACAAACTGCAATAAAAGATGATTTGCGGCTAGTATATCATCACCAAACTTAGCCCCCTGGTCAGCAAACCATGCAAAACCAGATAGCAAAGCCAAAGTACGAATCATGATATCGGCATTGACTTTAAAGGATTTTACAATCTCAATCTTATTGAATATCTCTTTTCGCCTAGCAATAAATTCACCCCAGTTAATTTCCAGAGATTTAAAAATTAACCAAAGTGCATATATAAATGCAGCCCATTCCGCAAGCGCCGTACCTAAGGCTATCCCTTTTACCGACCAATTAAAAACGACTACAAAAAGGATATTCAAGGCGATATTGAGGCCATTTAAAAGCAGCTGAACATACAAAAGGCGCTTGGTTAACCCCATTCCCACTAGTGCACCCAAAAGAGCGTATGTAGTCAGCGTTGCAGGCGCCCCCCATATCCGGGTATAAAAATAAGAGCGTATTAACCCTTTCACCTCATCGCCGGCACTCATAAATCGAATGGCGGTCTCCCCTATTAGCTGCTGCCCAAGGATGAGCAATAACCCGATAGCAAAACCGATGGCTAGCGACCTATAAACCACCTCATGGATCAGCTTTTTATCATTAGCCCCCACTGCCTGAGCCACAAAGCCAGTAGTTGCCATCCTTAAAAAGCTAAAGCCCCAATACACAAAACTAAAAATCAAAGAAGCAAGTGCTATAGCTCCCAATTCTGCCGCTCCAGCGGTATTTCCTATAGCTGCAGTATCGGCAAGCCCTAAAAGCGGCGCCGAGGCATTCGCCAGTATGATTGGAAAAGAAAGCTTCAGAATTTCCTTGTAATTGCTGTACTTTCCCATTTGAGTGTTTTGCATAGCGCAAATCTAAGAGCATTTTTCAATACTTTAAAAGTATTTAGATTAATTTGACTCCCGCGATAGTTTCTTAGCTACTAAGGCCCCTGCTCCAAACTTTGCGTATTTGAAATTCGAGCGCTTTTACGTATTTTCGCATAGAGTATAACAGCATACATGGAGCTCACACGTTTAGAAATAAAAGGCTTTAAGAGTTTTGGTGATAAGGTGACGATACATTTCAACCAAGGTGTAACCGCAATCGTAGGGCCCAATGGATGTGGTAAGTCCAATGTTGTTGATGCTATACGCTGGGTATTGGGAGAGCAAAGCACCAAGAACCTACGTTCCGATAAAATGGAAAACATCATTTTCAATGGAACCAAAAAGCGTAAGGCAGCTAACCTAGCTGAGGTATCCTTGACCTTTGAGAATTCAAAAAACATACTACCTACCGAATACACAACGGTTACTATCACCCGTAAACTATATAGAAGTGGCGAGAGTGAATACAGGTTAAACGACGTTAAATGCAGACTCAAAGATATAATCGACTTGTTTTTAGATACCGGTGTTGGCTCGGACACCTACTCCATCATCGAGCTTAAAATGATAGATGAAATTATCAATAATAAGGACCACTCTCGCAGGAAGCTATTTGAAGAGGCAGCAGGTATTTCTAAATATAAGGTCAGAAAAAAACAGACCTTACAAAAGTTAAAAGATACCGAAGAGGATCTACACCGGGTGGACGATATATTAATAGAAATTCAGAAAAACCTCAGGTCTTTAGAGCATCAAGCTAAAAAAGCAGATAAGTACTTCAGGTTAAAAGAGCAGTATAAAAAGGTAAGCCTAGATTTAGCTAGATCAAAGATTCAAGTCTATAGCAATCAGGTGGAAGATATAGCCTCCAAGGAACAAGCTCTCTTTAGTACGAGCAGTTCTTTCAAGCATACTATCGAGGAACAAGAAAAGAACCTACAAAAGCTCAAGGAAGAAGTGGGTATTCAAGAAAAAAATCTTTCTATTCAGCAAAAAACTACAAACGAGCATATCCATAAAATCCGTGCATACGAGTCGGAGAAGAAGATTAAAAATGAACAGATGAAGTTCCTTCAAGAGAAGGAAGCGCGTCTAAAAGAGGAAATTGCGAAAGATAAGGAGCAGCTAAACCACATTACATATAACTTAAAGCGGTTAAATGAAGACCTTTACATAGAAAAAGAAGCCTTGGATAACCAGAGCTCCGAGCTGGATAAAAACAAGCTTTATTTGGAAGAGCTACGCATCCAGCAGCATACATTTCAAGGGAAGGTCGACGCTTTAAAAAGAAAACATCAAGAAAAAAAGCAACGTGCCCATGAAATGGAAAAGGACTTAGCGGTACTTCAAATACAGCTCGATGCTCTAGAGCAAGAGTCTAGTAGAAATAATCTAGAAGCCTCCAATAAAGAGCAAGAGCTACGTCAATTTGATCAAGCGATCTTAGAAGTTGAGGCTCGCCTAGAAACATGTTCCGAGCAGTTGGAAGATTTATCCACTCAAGAAACTATTCTCCAGGAGCAAATCTTAAGCACCAAGCATTTAGTGGACGATACCGGCGCATTTTTACA
>DXEZ01000062.1 GCA_019114715.1 Candidatus Sphingobacterium stercoripullorum
TAATGATATGATCGCTTCTTTAATATATGTATTTTTTATAACCTGAAAATGTGGCTGAAAGTATCCTTTAACGTCGGGGGTTAGAGGAGGACAGGCCCAAATATTTGAAGGTTATTATTTAAAATAATAAGCGTCTTTTGCCACTTGGGTCTGAGGCATAAAGCTTGCCGTTCTCGTAAACTAAGATTTCTCCGTGCTTTCCTTTTTTTATACTTGAGTCAATAGCAATAACCGTATTATTAAAAAGCGTCCTTATTTCTTTTTGGGATGTATGTCCAACAACCAGGAAATTTGCCTGGTATTGGTTTATCCATTTTTTTACCTCATCCGTAGTAAGAGAGTCATCTTTGAAATATCCTCTATACCAAAGCGGACCATTGGTTCTAGCAAGGAAATTCAGTTGTTCAGATTTTCTATACTCTTCCTTCACTCTAGTGTAAATGCTGTCGGTAAATAGTTGATTGATGGTCTCTAAAGGAAGGTGTCTGGCTGTCAACTCTTCAGAAATTCCAGCGTGGGTAAACAGAACATCATTTATCAGTGTCATAATAGGCAATTCTTTTAACCATTTACCAAAAAAGGTGTTAGGGGAGATGTAGAGCTCATCGTAAGATTTTTCAAATAACTCACTTGCCAATTTGTATTTGTCGTTTATGTACCGAAGATCTTTGTCAAATACCATGAGTTCATGATTACCTGCTTGGTAGATTACTTCGCCGCCATGTTCTTTTGCTTGAACAAACAACTTAAATACCAGCCAGATTGATTCAGATACTTTATCTCCTCGATCGAAAATATCACCGTTAATCAATAGGATTCCATCTCCATATATCCAGTTGTTCTGCTGGTCAATAATGTTGTTTGCTTGTAGGAGTTTTACAAATAGATCGTATTGGCCGTGAATGTCACTCACTGCCGTAAATTTATCAATAGAGTTAAAGCGCGTTTTGAACTTGTGAGTTTGAAAGTTAAAACTTAGAGCTTCAGATAATGGAATGTCATATTTACTGCTTAGCTTCTTGATGGCTATTTGATAAGCTATACTGTCATTTGAGTTGACAGCAAGTTTTTCATTTCCCTCGATCCACATAATGGTGGTGTCCTTGGAATTGAAAAGTATATGGGGTAATTCATTAATATTTAGTTGCTTTTCTTGACTTTTGGCATCATGCAATGGAAGAGTAGCGATAATTGAGAATAAAATTAAACTGCTGAATAACTTTTTTTGTAGATTCATCTTAGTGAGTTTTAGCTGTCTTTTTGCTGATTTTTAGGTTTCAGCTTTACAGTTACCAATATACTAAAATGATTGTTGAAAATCTGGGTAGCATAGGTGATTTGTAGAAAATTGTTGCAAACAACAAAAGGCCCAGAAATTCTGAGCCTTTTGTCTAAGTCTAGTAAAGTTAAGACTTTATACTAGTTATTAAGCTTTTTGTTAGCTTTATCTGCTGCATTTTGCAGTGCATTACCTGTTTTCTCAACAGCGCTATCTATAGCTTTACCAGTTTTATCCGCTATTTCTGAAGTTTTATTTTTGGCTTTATCTACTGCTTCTTGCCCTTTTTCTTTTGCTTGTTCAGTCTTGTGTTCCGCTTCTAATTTTGCCTCTTTTCCAGCTTCTTTAATTTCTAAACCAGCATCTTTAGCGTCAGCCTTTACTTTTTCCCAAGTGTTTTCAGCCTCATCTAAAGCTTTTTGTGCTTTAGCTTTAGCTTCTTCATCACCCGACTTTATAGCTTCATCTAAATCTGCTTTTGCTTTTTCTAAGTTGCTTTTTGCATTGTCTACAGACTTCTCAAAAGATTTTTTTGCTTCTTCGAGTTGTTCTTTTGTTTGAGCTCCTAATTCATCTATCTCTTGATTGATGTTTTCTATTTGATCATCAATAGATTCCGATTTTTGATTTGATGAATTGTTGCAAGACACTCCTGTGATAAGAAGTGCAGCCATTGCCGTACTGTAAATTAATTTCTTCTTCATAATAAAATTCATTTTGTATGAGTGTTATAGTAGAATAGAAACAAAAAAAGAGCCAAAAAGTTTGATGATAGTCATTTTTTGACCTCCAGGTTGTGGCCTGTACATATATCGCTACATCTTGTAGAACGCCTTAGTTGCGCTTTTGGTTTCAAAAAGTAGAGAGTAAATGGAGAACTTTGTGATCTTAAGTATGAGGAGGAAAGGCGGCAATAGGAATTCACTAGACGAGAGTATAACATTATTGTGAACAATTTTCACCCTTGCTTTCGGTCGTTGAAAATTCTTATATTCGCAGTGGAATAAGGTTCCATGGTATGGAATTTAAGGGTAAATGTCTCGGTGTATCGTTTAAGTGTTACCCCATCTTATTAAAAGTTTAGGCTTCTTTAAACATACATGCGATTGGTGAAGACTAGAATTTAGTTTATGCCGATTACGGAGTTTTAATACATACCCTAGTAGGAGACAAAAATTAAGGTTTAACAAAAAGAATTATTATGAAAAAACTATTGTTGTGTTTATGCATGGCTTCATCCGCGGCGACGCTTCATGCGCAGACAGATTATCAAGCGATTGAACTTGATCATATGGATCAAACCATAAAACCGCAAGATGATTTTTACAATTTTGTTAACGGTACTTGGATGAAAAATTCCGAAATCCCTTCTGACAAGTCAAGATGGGGCTCTTTTGACATGTTAAGAGAGAATACCGATGAGAATACTTTAAAGTTATTGACAAGTATTTTATCTGAAGATTATCAAAAGGGTAGTGATACACAAAAAATAGCAGACCTTTATAAATCATACATTGATTTAGATACCCGTAATAGTTTAGGGGTTG
>DXEZ01000063.1 GCA_019114715.1 Candidatus Sphingobacterium stercoripullorum
ATTGCACGAAGTATTAATTGAAACCAGCAGCATTCGCAATGAAAGACTTGGGAAGGATCAGATGAAAGCGGCATATTTACTTGCTGATTGGTATAAGAAGGTTTCTCAAAAAAACAAGAAGATTTTAAAGAAAGCCATTATAGGTTTCTGCGAAACCTCATTCGAGCTTAGTGCGCCAAGTATAGAAGATATTACTTTTTTTGCAAAGTGGTCAGGTAAGCCTTATAATTCACCTCCGATAAGTGGAGATTTAATGAGCGAACTTTTGTCCATTTTTCTTCCGCCAGGAGCACCAGAGCTGACTCCGTCAGACGGGACGTCTAGAGGGAGTAAATTATTCCTCGAACAGGTTACTGAAGCCTTTGGGTTTAAAAATATGTCGGATTTAAACCCTGAATGGGAGGAAAGAAAATATATAGAAGTCACTGAACTTTATGAAAAGTTATTATTTCAATTCGCCGATACACAGACTTTTGGAAAAGATGGTGAAATATTGCGTAGTGATATTATTCGGGAACTTGATATAGCATACAGGGAGAACGATTTTATAACTCTTTTACAGATTGAAGCAGAAAACTTTGGCAAGGATTCAGGCTTTCTCAAGGGTCAGAGTGATGAGAAGTTAAAATGGTTGGTTGCTTCTCTTCGCATAGAAAAGGATAATTATCAGGATATCCGGCAAAAATTAAAACAAGATCCAAATTACAATAATCTGGAGGACTTTCGCCGTTTGGGAGGTAGTATAGATGATTTTAAACAATTCTTACAAGATAGTATAAAAGAGTCTAACCAAATTGATGAACGATTCTCATTGTTAATAGCTGATATTACTTCCTTTCCAACGGAGAAGAAGATTGTTGCACTTGCAAAAAGTGCTTTGAAGGCAAGCCAAGAGTTGTGATGCTTAGTGATTTAATAGATAGAGATTCATAATTTGTCTCGCACCTTACGCTGTGGTAGCAGTGCTCTTGTTTTCTGAAAAGTAGATGACTTTATATTCTAGGCTATTGCATTAGTTCTTGTTATCGTTCAGAAATTGAGGGTGCTATTGCCATTTATATCGATGGTATTTGGCGCGTATGACTATTTACAGTTTAAAATGAAGTGGGAAAGGGTAGACCTCCCAATTCATATTAGTTCCATGCATTCAGGTTGACTAGTATCTTCACTCCTAAATTCAGTCTAGTCCCGATATTCCAGCTTTTAAGTCCCTCGTGTATTCTCAAATCTTAGATTCAAGTGATTGGCTATTTATTTTTATATAATAGCTGGTTTTATTTTTAGATATATGTTTGGGTAACCCTCATTTAAGTTCGATGGAAATATCGTTGTAAATATTGTAACTTTGATTCAGTTGCAGCTTAGCCTGAAAGCTATCATTGCACTTCTAGTGGGTTTGATCTAAAAAACGTAAGCTAGGCTTGCCTCCCTTTTTAGCGACCACTATAAAACCTATTAGAACCGTCGTGTCAAGTAGATATTTCAAGTATAAAAGTTTTCATTTGAAGCTGAATCATGAATTTGATATTGGATACCCTGTACCTTGTGCTGCTCGGTTGTTTTATTTTTCAGATCGTCATTTTGTAAATAAACTGCTTTCCATTCACCCTAGTAAAGTGGGGCGATTTTATGATTATCATCTCCATCATTTTAAAAGCAGTAACGTGCCTTTGCCAGATAAATTGTTTTATAGAAAGGTCATGCTTATATGCGAGCATTTTAGCTCCATATATCGAGCAAAAGCAGGAAAAAGTCTTTTTAGGCGAGAGCAGGTGAGATACGAAAAGAAGTTTGAAAAGTTGGAGCTGGCTGCTGAAATTTTAAAAGAGAAGAATAGGCGGGGCAGGGCTATGGAAGGGCAGGAGCTGATCCAGAGGTTAAATCATAAGCTAAAGTCGCAACAGCAAGAGATTACTGCACTAAAAAAAATAATCAAAGAAAAGGAGCAACCGGATGCATCAAAGATTATTATCCCGCACGAATACTTTGAAACATTCATAGAGCTGATTATACAAATTCGCGACTTGGAGATTAAAGAGAACGATAAGCTACTGGTTACTTCTTCTCAGTTGACTTGGGTAAGGATGCTAAGTCATCATTTCGCCCTAGCGAACTACGAACCCATAAATGCAAACAAGCTCCGTAAGTACTTTTATGGGGAGCGCAAGAGATTTCTGAAAAGCCGAAAGTTTAAGGTCATTTCGCTAGAAAACAGCTGAACTTCTTAGTAATAGCGGGAAACGTAAATGTGTTTCCCGCCTTTACAGATTCCTTTTGGTGTTATTTAAGGACTGGCACAGCTCAAAGGAACTGTGCGTATCACATCAAAATAAATCTTATGAAAGAAAAACACCATTGGCTGCGAGTTAAGTTCTCTTACGATGATTTTTTGACGCTAAAGACTCGCGCGAAAAGCGATAGAACGAACTACAGTGAATACATACGGACTTTGGTGAGGGAGACGCGTTTGAAAGAGAATTTCTCGACACAAGAGTTGCAGCTCTTAAGGGATTTGTCAAACCTAGGAAAC
>DXEZ01000064.1 GCA_019114715.1 Candidatus Sphingobacterium stercoripullorum
AAGGATTTAGGGAATAGTGAAATAGAATTTATTAAAAATCAACATATAAAAAATGCAAATTAGGTTTATCGGTGCTATTATACTTGCTTTTATAGTTCAAGTAGCGTTTGGACAATCAAGGGAACTCGTAGATTTTAACCAGGGGTGGGCTTTTATCTTGGATGATGATCTATCTTATAGACATGAAGATTATCAGCCTAGAGGTTGGCAAAAGGTGAATCTACCACACGACTGGAGTATAGGTTTTGATTTTGATGAGAAATACCCAGCAGGGAATGCTGGAGGAGCTCTGCCAGGTGGCGTGGGTTGGTACAGGAAAACCTTTACCTTGGATAAAGGCGATGAGAATAAAGAGATACATGTGCTTTTTGGTGGCGCTCAGCGGTATACGGAGGTGTGGATAAATGGTCACTATATAGGTAAGCATATTAACGGCTACCTATCGTTTGAAAAAGAATTGACAGCGCACTTGAACCCTTCGGGGCAGCCCAATACCATCGCTGTGCGTGTAGATAATAGCTTGCAGCCAAACTCGCGCTGGTACACAGGAGCAGGGATTTATAGAAAGGTGTTTTTAGAAAAAAGAAACCCCGTTCATTTATTAAAAGAAGAGACCTTTATCACAACGCCTAAAGTCCAGGCGGCGCTAAGTGAGCTGCATATTGCCTCGCAAGTGGCTGGAAAGAGTGGTGCTTTAACAGCTTCCATTAGCCTAGAGGATGAAAACGGTCAGTCCGTATTAGCCAAAGAGCAAGCCCTAAGTCAAGGGAAGCTGGACTTCTCAGCAGAGGTGAAAAATGTCAAGCTTTGGGATGTCGATAACCCATACCTTTACAACCTTACTATTACCCTGAAAGACGCTAGTGGTCGCCAGGTCGATGCACTTTCTTACCGCCTTGGGTTTAGAGATTTTAACTTTGATGTGCAGAAAGGATTCTTCTTAAACGACCAGTATATGAAAATTCATGGTGTTTGTATGCACCATGATTTGGGACTGCTTGGCGCAAGTTTTAATAAATCGGCCGCCAAGCGCCAGCTGGTAATTATGAAGGAAATGGGCGTGAATGCTATTCGTACAGCACACAACCCGCCGGCTAAAGAGTTACTTGATTTATGCGATGAATTAGGCCTATTAGTATATAACGAAGCGTACGATATGTGGAGGCTTCGGAAAAATAAATTCGACTACCATATCGATTTCAAGGAACACCACATCAGTGACTTGGAAAGCTTTATAAAAAGAGATAGAAACCATACTTCTGTATTTATGTGGAGTATAGGAAATGAAATTAGAGAGCAATTTGATAGCACAGGCGTTGACCTGACTAAAAACATGAGCCAAGTGGTGAAGACAATAGACCCCACCCGCCCAGTGACAGTAGCCTTAACGGAAACGAATTATGATAAGAACTTTATAGCACAAGCTGAATCTCTGGATGTACTGGGTTTTAACTATAAGTACTTTGATTACGATAAATTACCTAAAGAATTTAAAAATTATCCGCTTTTAGCATCAGAAACGACCTCCGCACTACAGACCCGTGGTGTGTACGATGCGCTTCACGACACCATACAGCTGTGGCCAGCTTCCTCAAAGGATAAGTACGTGACCAATGGTAATGACGATTATACCGTAAGCGCCTACGATAATGTGGCGGCTTATTGGGGGACGAGCCATGAAAGGGCTTGGATTGAAGTGAAAAAGAGAGACTTCCTTTCCGGGATATTTGTTTGGACGGGTTTTGATTATTTAGGGGAGCCGGTGCCTTACCCATACCCCGCCAGAAGTTCTTACTATGGAATAGTTGATTTAGCTGGACTTCCAAAGGATGTTTACTACATGTACCAGTCCGAGTGGACCGATAAAGAGGTTTTACACGTGCTGCCGCATTGGAACTGGAATGCAGGGGAACAAGTGGATGTATGGTGTTACTATAATAATGCTGATGAAGTAGAGCTTTTTATTAATGGAGAAAGCTACGGGAAAGCGAAAAAGAATCCAGAGCAATTGCATGCAAAATGGCAGGTTCCATTTCAAGCTGGGGAACTTAAAGTAGTGAAATATAAAGATGGTCAGCCGTTACAAGAAACCAGTAAGTTTACGGCTGGATCCCCTGTAGATATACAGGTAGCTTTAGAATCGGAAAAATATGCAACTGGCCAGGAAGATGACCTGGTATTTGCTACGTTCTCTCTAGTGGATAAAGATGGAAATACAGTTCCTCATGAAGATTTGAAAATATCCTTAGAGGAATTAGAAAATATAGAAGTTCTTGGAACCGATAACGGATACCAAGCGGATTTAAACTCCTTGAGTAAACCTGAAAGAGAAACTTACAAAGGACTGGCAGTAGCTTTTTTGAGGAAGAAAGACTCCAGTAAGCCGGCTAAAGTACAATTGAATTCGAAGCTCGGTAAAAAGACTATTGCTATTCAATAACAGGATGGACTAAAACAATACAATTTATGATGACATATAAATATTCAAGAATGGAGCATACATTAAGGGAGGTTTTAGGGAAAAGCTACCGAGGTGAATGGTGGCGAGCTTTGGGCATGCTCATACTGTGCCTTCTTTTAACTGTACCTTCTGTAATGGCTCAAGGAAACCAAGACTCCAATACAGTATCCGGTGTAGTCTTAGACGAGCAAAGGGTGCCATTAGCTGGTGTAACCGTCTCTATTGCCAATACCGTATTATCCACCTCTACAGATAACGACGGTAGGTTTTCTTTAAACCTACCAAGCCAAACCGAGAACCTGGAGTTGGTGTTACATTTTGTTGGCTTTAAGGAGCATAAGCAAAGTTTTAAGCCGGGGGATGAGCTTACCATATCCCTGATAGAAGATAATCTCGCTTTAGATGAGGTGGTAGTGATAGGTTTTGGTACCGTGAAGAAAAGGGATTTAACGGGTTCAGTAAGTTCTGTTCGCTCCGAAGATATTGTTCGATCGCCCGCGCATAACGCCATGGAATCTCTTCAAGGACAGGTGCCAGGTTTGGATATCGTTCGTGAGTCGGGTAGTGCTACCTCAGGGGTAGATATGCGAATCAGGGGAAATAGATCGCTTTCTGATGCACCAGGTGCTAATAGTCCTCTGATCATTATCGATGGTATGCAAGGCGGAAATATCAGTGATATCAACCCTCAGGATATAGAAACAATTGATGTATTGAAAGATGCATCCTCAACGGCTATATACGGTTCTCAAGGAGCTAATGGGGTAATCATTGTAACCACTAAAAGAGGTAAGTCCGGTACTCCCAAAATTAACTACAATGCGTATGTTGGTGCTAACGGCTGGGCGCAATATCCCGATCTTTTGTACGGAGATGCTTACTTGAACTTACGGAGAGAAGCTGCTAGAACTTCGGGGCAATGGAATGGACCAGAGGACGATCAAACCTTGTTTACAACAGGTGAGTGGCAAGCTTACAACGATCAAAAGTGGGTTAACTGGAAGGATGAAGTTTTCCATACAGGTGTGGTACAAAGCCATCAGCTTTCAGTACAAGGCGGAAACGATAAAACCACTGCTTTCGCCTCAGGTGGATATTACCGCGAACTGGGAACATTTAAAAACGACCACTTAGATAAATACAACCTACGTTTAAATATCGACCAAAGTATCAAAGAGCAAATAAAAGTAGGGTTAACCTCACAAATTACGCATTTTGATGGCAGTGAAAGAGCCAGTAACATCCTAAATAGAGCCGTGCAGAATGTGCCTTTAGGTACGCCGTATGATTCCGAAGGGAATGTGGTTCTTTGGCCCTTAGGCAGAGAGGGGCAGGTTAGCCCCCTAGCGGATGAGGCTAGCGAGCACACCGCCCAATATAAAAGTGGCAACACACATGTTATTGCCAATGGGTTTTTAGAGCTGAAGCCCATTCAAGGTTTGAGCGTAAGGTCTAACTTTGGCGCGAATTTAACTTTCTTATCCGATAAGTCTTTTGAAAGCCCATCTTCGATACGCAGAGCGGGAGAGTTTACAACCTCTAGAGCCTCGGTGGATAATACACAGCAGAGCTTCTTGAACTGGGATAATATCATCAACTACAACCTGGATCTAGATGCACATAGCTTCAACTTTACCGGGCTAACTTCTTGGACTCAATCGAAAATGAATTATTCGATCATGGCCGGTGAAGGACAGTTGATTGAAGAGCAGCTATGGCATAACTTGAGCGCCAATAAAAAAGACTCCTATACCATTCACTCGGATTATGTGCAGAGTCAGTCGTTCTCCTATGCTTTACGTATGAACTACTCGTACTTAGGAAGATACCTGTTTACGCTATCCAACCGCTGGGATGGGGCCTCTAGGTTGTCGAAAGGCAATAAATGGGCGGCTTTCCCTTCAGCGGCATTCGCATGGAGAGTGAGCGATGAGGATTGGTTTGATTCGCAAACGGTCAACGATTTTAAAGTGCGGTTGAGCTACGGATTAACTGGGAACTCTGGAATTAGAGAATACGGTACCCAATCGGTAGTCACCGGGCATTCCAATGCGGCCTTCCAAGACCAAGGCTATGTTTATTATACCTATAATAACATGATTGGTAACGAGAATTTAGGCTGGGAAAAATCAGCATCGTGGAACTTAGGGGTAGACCTCAACCTGTTTGCGGGAAGAGTGAACCTGGTGGCCGATTTATACAACACAAAAACTACAGACATTCTTTTACCAAGAACCCTCCCTACATCCATGGGTTCGGGGAATAACACACCATTTCAGATTTACCAAAACATAGGTACTACCAGCAATAAAGGTATTGAGGTGGTGATTAACACGAAGAATATCGATAAAACAAACTTCAGCTGGAGCTCGGATATCACATTTGGAGCCAATAAAGAAAAGATTGTGGACCTAATAGATGGAACCGACATCATCGGTGCTACTACCAGAGAGACTGAAAGTTTACTTATCGGTAGGCCCCTACAATCGTTTTATTCTTTTAAAAGGCTAGGAATATGGCAACAGCATGAAGAAGATGAAGCAGCAACTTATTTCAAAGATAAAGCGAAAACGCA
>DXEZ01000065.1 GCA_019114715.1 Candidatus Sphingobacterium stercoripullorum
AGCTTGGTACCGGTCGTCTGTTCCATATCCTGCCCGTATAGTGGAAGTAAAACCGTTGTTTTTATCCGGGTCGATAACAATGTTAAGGACCTTTTCACTTTCACCGCTTTTGTCTCCAGTCATCGAGGCAATGTCACCGTAGTCGTCAACCACTTGAATTTTACGGATAATATCTGCTGGTAGGTTTTTGGTAGCCGTTTTAACGTCTCCACCAAAGAAGTCTTTACCATTGATTCGTACGCGTTTTATATCTTCTCCTTCTGACTTTACATTTCCGTCTTTATCCACTTCAACGCCCTCTAGCCGTTTGAGCGCATCTTCTACTATAGCATCGTCACGAAGTTTGAGATTTTTTGTGTCGTACTCAACAGTATCACCTTTGATTTGTATGGTAAGCCTACCTTCTACAACCACTTCTTCGATGAGGTTGTCGATAGGGATTAGCGTCACTGGAGGTAAAGAATAGGTTTTCTCATTTTTACCGTTGGTGAAGGTTTGCGAAAAAGCCTGAAATCCAATGCTGTTGATTTGGATAGAGAACTCTTTTGCTTTCACGTTGTCAAAGGAAAACGTTCCCGCTGTTGAAGAGCTCGTTCCTAGGGTGTCTTTTTCAGATACCAGCTGAACTGTTGCACCAGAGACCACTCTAGATAGAGAGTCTCTTAATAGTCCTTGCACGCGATAGCTTTCCTGCGCAAAGCTCATGCTGGAGAGGAAAATTAAAAAGCTTAAAGCTACAAGTAGTTTTATACTGTTACTTTTCATATAAATATAGTCAATCATAAAGTTTCATTTAACCAAACCTCCGTCGAGTAAGGGTAGGGGTTCCTTCCCATGCTCATAGTGTTAGAGGATCTTTTTTGTTTTGCCAACATTTTCATTTGCTCCCAGGGAGTCATAATGGCTAATTGTATGCTTATTTTCCTGTCCCCTTTAAGGAGCTTTTGGAAGCTCGCTATGGGGATTGCCGACTCGTATTGAACCGCACCCGAGGAGTCAATTTTTATCTCAGATTTTATGTTGTATGTATTTTCGAAAGACAATAAACCGTCTTTAACTGTGGGAAACCCTTGTACCATATACCCGCGGCATAAGGAAATGAGGTGATTATTGAAGTTTTCACCCAGCGATTGGATTTTCGATTTATCCAGACTCCTTAAAGCTATCCGGTCTGCATAAGGATAGATGAGTGCCGGACCCAAGTTTTTCTTTGCTTTTGGATCGATGTTTACCATTACTCCATTTTTAACCACTTCTTGTATAAGTAGTGGGTCTTTTATCTCTATAGCAACATACAGGTAGCCGTCATCTTTGGCTATCGCATAGGCCCAGGAATACTCTTCATCTACAGGAGTTAAGGGTTGCCACTCGTTTAAATTAGCATCTATGGTAGGGCTTATTTTTTGAAATAAGGTTTGTTGTGCATAAAGCAAGTGTGTTGCGAGCATTAACGCCATAACAATACCTATCGTTCTTTTCATAATCATATACCTTTGACTGAATTAAACCCTAAGAGTTTATGCATTCATTTAAATTTTATATACTAGCAACAAAAGTCGAAGTTTTTAGTGTAAATTAATGTAAATTGCGCTATGTCACGTATAAGTTACATGTTATGTGGAAGTTGAAGTCGTTTTATCAGGATGAAAAGATAGAAGTGGGTCTTGATGAAGCAGGTAGGGGTTGTTTAGCGGGGCCTGTGTTTGCTGCAGCGGTTATTCTGCCAAAAGACTACAAAAGCTCCATGTTGAATGATTCCAAGCAATTGACTGAAAAAAAGCGCTTGCTTTTAAGAGAGGAGATTGAAGAGGTAGCCTTGGATTTCGCGGTCGCTCAAGTTTCGCCCGGAGAGATAGATAAGATTAATATCCATAATGCCTCTTATTTAGCCATGCACAGGGCTATGGATATGCTGGCTAGTGTTATTGAGTTTATTATTGTGGATGGCAACCGCTTCATTCCTTATCGAGACCTTCCATTTGAATGTATCGTTAAAGGGGATGCGAAATACTACTCTATAGCTGCAGCTTCTATACTGGCGAAAACCTATAGAGATGAATACATGTATAAGATTTCCCAGGACTTCCCATGCTACGATTGGCATAAGAACAAAGGCTATCCTACTGCAGACCATAGAAAAGCTATCTTGAGCCATGGGGTTAGTGAGCACCACCGGAAAAGCTTTAAAGTTACCGACCCTCAGTTGAAGCTGTTTAATAAGCCTTTAAAAGCGCAGTGAAAACGGTCTAGCGATTTGGGGTAGGCAAAATAAAACCCCTAACTCGCCTGCAGGTGAGTTAGGGGTGGTAAATCTCCTTTGTTAAAACTAGAATTTCAAGTTTAATCCCAACAGGAAGTTGGTTGTAGCTTGCGGGAAGTAGTAGTTAAACGACTCTCTCTCTCCCGTTTCGTTGATGTATCCAAACGTATATCCGTTGCTTTCGTATTTCTTATTAAAAATATTGGCAACTAATAAGTTGGCTGTAACGGCCTTAATTCCTGGTAGGGAAAAGCTGTAGTTTACATTGATGTCGTGCACATCGAATCCATCAATAGACCTTTGTTTGCTCGAGGTGTTATCTAAGAATTGTCTAGATACAGCTTTGGAGATTAAATCCAAAGAAAACTGCTCGCTTAGCTGGTAGCTAAAGCTGTTGGATGCTACTAGTGCTGGGGAAAGTGCTATGTGCGTAGATTTGTAGAAGAGTTCTTCTTGATCGCTATAATCGTATAGGTCTATATACTCAGTGAAGTTTTTTATCTTATTATCGCTCAATGCTACCGAAGCATTCCAATCTAGATTTTTAGCGATCTTCCACCTAGCGTCTAACTCTACACCGATGCGGTAGCTGTCCCGTACGTTCATTCTGGTGTAAGCACCTACGTCATTAATTTGCCCAGTTAAAATCAGCTGATCTTTATAGAGCATTGCGTATCCGTTGATACCAAAAGCAAAGGCTTGAC
This sequence comes from Candidatus Sphingobacterium stercoripullorum, assembly GCA_019114715.1. Taxonomy (GTDB): domain Bacteria; phylum Bacteroidota; class Bacteroidia; order Sphingobacteriales; family Sphingobacteriaceae; genus Sphingobacterium; species Sphingobacterium stercoripullorum. The sequence continues at coordinate 2,965 of DXEZ01000065.1, forward strand.
TGGATAAGCGGTAGCCTCCCTCTAGGTTGTGCATCTTCTCAGGAACGGGTCTACTGGCTTGTGTAGATTCCGTATAGTCATTTCGAATCGGTTCCTTAGATGCGTAAGCATAGGAAGCGTAAAAGTTGCTGTTGGGATTCAAGAAGTAGGTGACGCCAGCTTTAGGGTTGAAGAAGTCATGCCTGGCCACTTGATCGGTAAGCTCCAGGTTTCTATCGTAACCTTCAAATCGATAATAAATGTTTCGGTACTGGAGGTCCGCATTTAATAAAAACTTACCAACCTGATAATTGATTTTTCCGTAAATGTTAAAATCGGTTTTTTTTGCATCGTTGAAGTAATAATGATCACCTAGTTTGTGGTTAGAGGCGTAATTCGCCCAAGTGATCTCTCCGAAGTGATCGCCAATATATTCATTGTATGCACCCCCTAGGTGGATGTTTAATTGATTGTTAGGCCTAAATTGTGCGCCATAGGTTAGCCCATAAAAGTGGTTGTCTAGCCATCTCTTTCTTACTAAATCCGTGTGGGAGATTGTAGAGTCTCCAATAATTATAGGGGCTAAAAGGTAGTCTTCTAGTTTTTGGTCAGATTTATACTCATTGTAGTAACCCGCTCCTTTGGTGTAATGTAAAGCCGTGTTAAAAGTCCATCTGGAGTTTAGAAAGTGCGAATAATGCAAGTAATGGTGAGTTTGCGTGTAGTTGTCTGTTTGATCGTCGTACTCAAACTCATTGAATGTTCTATTGGACTGAAGCAGCTCTTCAGGGACGCCATTCCAGGCTTGGTAGGTTCTTTCCTTTCCAGAGAATACTGTTGCTTTCAAAATGTTTTTAGGGGTATAAATTCCACCGTCAACATAAAAAGACTTTAGGTCGGAAAAAGCACGATCCATATAGCCGTCACTCTTTATTTGTGAGAGTCTAGCGTTAAAAGCATATTTCCCTTCGATGAGTCCAGTCCCCACTTTTAAAGTGTTTTTCAGAGTTTTAAACGAGCCAAAGCTGTTGTTTAATTCGGCGTATGGGTTCTCCTGAACCTTGTCGGATTGGATGTTTAAGGATGCACCGAAGGCACCGGCACCATTGGTTGATGTTCCAATACCTCTTTGTATTTGTATGTTTTCAACCGATGAGGCGAAGTCTGGTAGGTTGACAAAAAACGAACCCATACTTTCCGGGTTGTTCAATGGAATCCCATCAATTGTTACATTGATTCTGGTGTTGTCACTACCACGTATACGAATTCCCGTATAACCCACTCCCGCACCTGCGTCGGAAAAAGCAACTAGAGATGGCGTCTGGGTTAGTAGGTATGGAATATCCTGCCCTAGGTTTTTATTTTCTAAGTCTTTTTTCGAAAGATTCGTGAAGGTCGTTGCTGCATTTTCCTGCGCACGAATGCCAGTTACGAACACTTCATCTGCAATGATAATTTGAGGTTGTAGATAAATCGTAATTGACTCATTGGAGACAGAGCGGATTTCTTCCCTATACCTTCGGTAAGACAAGTGATCGATTACCAATTGTTTGGGTAGATTTTCATTAGCTTCAATCTGAGCGACGCCTTGCTCGTTGGTTTTAGTCGCACT
>DXEZ01000012.1 GCA_019114715.1 Candidatus Sphingobacterium stercoripullorum
AATATTCAAAGAGCGATGAAAGTCAGATCAACATCTGGACTTTTAGTACATACGATGGGAAAAATTGCCATCGCATTCATTTATCTAATTTTTTAAAACAAGAATCAGAAATCAACTACTGATTCGCATTAATAATATACACAATCAAACTTGACCTTTATTCATTTTTTGGTATGGCTAATAAGAACGCAAATTTATAAACGCCATTATATTGTTGGTTAATTTTCTAAAGTTCAAATGATTACAAAAATATTTTTTTTGTAAAAGTAGGGCACTACCCTTTTATTTACTCCTAATTTGCTTTGTATTCTTTCAATAATTCTATGGCAAACAGAGATTAAAAATCAATTCTGATACATTTTTCTATTAGCTTTTAGGGCTTTTTTGTTAGAATGTCCCTTTTTTACACCTATTATCAATCTAAGAAATCTTACTTTTGCCTGATAGTTAAGGCAAAATGGAGAAAATTCAAGTAATACAACCTACCAAATTGCTCGCTCCTTATATAAAGCAATATTGGTTTTTAAGGATAGATGATGTAAAGCAAGGCTTCCAACGTTCTATCCCGGCAGGTTGTGTAGCACTTGTTTTTCATAAAGGAAATAAAATTATTTCTTCTTTTCATAAGGGAACGCAGCCACAATCCTATATAAGTGGGCAAATCAGTACTTATTCAGACATAGAATTTTCCTTCTTGGATATGGTCATTATTTTATTCCAGCCTATCGGATGCAGGATGTTTTTTCCATATCCTATGGAAGAGTTTACTAATCAGAATATAAGCATTGATTTGTTAGATAATACCTATTTAGTAGAATTGGAAGAGAAAATAAATGAAGCATCAGATAATTATCAAATAGTCAGATTGATAGAAGAATATTTATTAAATAGACTATGCGAAAATATATCATGCAACGCCAATAGGATGATGGCTACTATACACAATATCAATGAAGGTGAAGGAAATATATCCGTTTTATCTCAAACGGCTTGTTTAGGATATAAGCAATTCAAACGGATATTCGCTGAATATGTAGGACTAAATCCAAAAGATTTTATCCAAATCACACGATTTAGAAAGGCATTCAATATTTTGCAATCAACTCCACAAATCAGTATAAGTAAGGTTGCCTATGATTGTGGATATTATGATAAATCACATTTAATAAAAGAGTTTAAAATGTTCACGGGTTATACCCCTACACAGTTACTTGATATTTGTGATATTTATACCGAAAATCTATCGGAATTCAATTCTGTATTTATCAACGACAACAAAGAACTTAATAATATCGCTTTATGAAAATATTGATATACGGTGCTGGCGTAGTGGGTTGTACTTATGGCTGGCAATTATCCAAAGCAGGATGTGACGTTACTGTATTGGTGCGTAAAGGGCAAAAAGAATTTGTACAAAAAAATGGTATTCACATTATTTGTTCTGACTTTAGAGAGAAAGTAAAAAAAGATACAGATATAATCTTTAAGCCTACAGTAATAGACGAACTTTCGTCAAATAATGATTTTGAATACATTATTGTCTCCACCAATAAATTGCAATTATCAACTATATTGCCAAGTCTTTCAAAGTCAGCAGGAAAAGCAAATGTTGTATTTTTCCAAAATAACTGGGATGTTTTTACTGAAATAGATAAATATCTAAAACCTGAACAATATTTTTTTGCCTTTCCCTTTATGGTCGGGGGCGGAAAAGAAGATAAAAGCATACATTGTGCCATTTCAGGTCTAAAATATTCCAATACTCCGTTAGGTGAAAAAGACGGGCGGATAACTCCACGAGTAGAAAAGCTTTCTATAATACTGGATAAAGCAAACTTAAAGCCTGTCATTTCTAATCAAATATTAGTATGGCTAATCACACATTATGCTGTCGCTGCCGGTCTTTCAGCGGGAATAATGAGTGCCGGAAGTGCCTCTAAATTTATAGAGAATACAGCTATTATCAAAACTACAATGAAAGCTATTCGGGAAGGCTTAGCTATTTGTGAAAGAATGGGCATCAATCCTAAAACAGAAAAAGCAAACAGATTATATCTTTTACCTCTATTTATCAGTATGCCAATAGCTAAGAAAATTTATAGTAATGATGCTCTGCAACTTATGTTTGATGGACATATAAATCATTCTCCTGCTGAAATAAGGCAAATGATAGATGATATAATAGATAGTGGTGTAAAATATGCTGTTATAACTTCTAATCTGGCACAATTAAAAAGTTATATATCTTCTAACCAAACTAATAAAAGTAAGTGAATAAAGCTATCAATTCGATAGCCATTAAATATAAGTATATGAAAGATATATTACAAGAGAGATTTTTCCAATTATTATTGGAATGCTCGCAGCGTAAAGTTTCTGTAACAGAATTTACAGAAGCTATTGAGGAATTGGCTACACATTTAGCTGATTTCAGTTGCAACGAACAGGATTATAGCGTTTTACTTCGTTATTTCTCCTTTGGTTTGCATCGACTTAAATCGTATCGTGTGCGGTTTGAGCAAGAAAAAAATGCCCTACTTGCATTTAATTGAGGAAGCAATAGGATTACTAAATAATGAAATGCGTATTATCAAACTGCGCATAAAATATCCGGAACAGTTTCAGCAACACGCAAATAAACTATTCCTTTCCCCTCTCCATTTAGCAGACAAAACAAGCCTTATTAGTATCATGGAAATAGTCAGCGGTCTATTTCTCTCCCAGCGTATAATATATCAAAATGAAAAAACTGTTCACCTGACGGACTTAGGAAAAGCCTTTGAATGGCTCTTTAACATCAAATTAGGTGATTATCACCAAAAATACATGGATGTCATCAAGCGAAAACCAGCCAAACTAACGGAGTTCCTTAATGAACTGGCAAACCTTATCCGCAAAGAACACGAAAACAAAGGGTATAGATAATCAGGTGTTTAGCATCAATTTATACAGGGTAGCGTATGCTACCCTGTAATTTGTTTGCTTTCCTTTTCTGAACTTTGCTTCATCAATCGATTGAAAATCTTAATGTATAACCTGAAAAATGAAGCAATATGTATGTAGATAATTACGAGTTCAAAGACTGGATGCAAAAGTTACTTGATAAACTGGTTGAAGTAGGCAAAGACGTAAAGAGTTTGCAGACCAACCCCGAAGTGATGCCGGGTGATAAGTTATTGGATAATCAGGATTTATGCCTGTTGTTCAAAGTAAGTACCCGAACATTGCAGAGATTGAGAAGCAAGAAACTGCTGCCCTTTATGATGATTAGCGGGAAAGCCTACTATCGGGCTTCCGATGTGCGTGAGTTCATAAAGAAACGGTTCGATGTGGGTACGCTCCGAAAGTTCGAGAAAGAACACGGAACGGATAAGTAAGTATGAAATTCATCCCGAAACTGTACACGTGGCAGTTCCGGGATGTTTTTTCTTTTGACAAGCCTGTACTTATTTCTCTGCCGATATTATTCCCTCTTCCTTATAAGATGCTTCAAACTGTTTGGTAAGCGCAATAATCTGCTGGTTTGTCTTTACCAGTTCAACAGTGTATTGTTCCAGTTTGTAAAGCAGGGCAAGTGCTTTCTTTTCCGCAAAATTGGAATGGAGTTCTTTCACCGTTTGGTTATACAGTATGCCTATGTTCCTGAATTGTGAAAACAGTTGGGAGAGCTGGATATAATAATCAACCTTGCTTTTATCAATCCTAAGTACCTTAAACGACTTTCCAAAGATACAGTTCTTGATGAAATGTGCCTTTACCTTATAGCCAGACTGGTCGTAAAAAGCTAAGAACTTGGCGTTCTCCACATCATCCAAATTCAGGGAATAACGGTGCGTTCGTGGGTCAAGTTTAGGCTTGCGCCCACCTTTGTTAAATGGCTTCCTTTTCTGTTCCATACTGATAATAATTTACTGGTTTTACGACTTCGGAGTAAAACCAACCACCTTCAAAGGTGGCAAGGTTTTGAGGCACAAAAAACGAAGTGCGGGCCTCAAAACACAACTTGCTATGTTCCAATGAACATAAAAATCTTCCCTACGGTCAGATTGCCAAAGCAAGCGGTTCGGCTTTCTCCTATGTCTGTTTATCGGTTACAAAATTACAGACAGCTGTTTACCCCTGAAAGATGGGCTATTACGCCAAATTGCGACACAAACGGACAAAGTACCCCCATTTTTAAAAGCATCTGTTTTTACCCTTTTCTTTGCTGAAAATTGATTGAATGGTGGCAATATATAAGGCAGTCAAACAAGGTTTGAATATGGCTTTAAAACATGTTTGAAAGGCGTTTAACGATTTGGCAATACTGCCATAAAACTGGCTTACCATCTTTCAACATTATTAAAAATCAATCAACCTATTCATAAACCATTAAAAATTGAAAGTATGGCAGAAGTAAAACAATCATTACAGGAAACAGCAAGTAAGGAACGGGAAAGCTATAAATCGGTGTTCCTTAAAAAGCGGGCGGTTTGCAACCGTCAAAGCGTGTACATAAGTGGAGAAATACAGAAACGTATCATGCAGATTGTAGGTGTGATTACAAACAAACAAGTAAGCATCGGAAGTTTCATTGATAACGTACTGGAAGAGCATTTGAATACGTACAATGATGTCCTTTCGGTTCTCTACCGGGAAGAAATGCAAAAAGGAATATTCAACCAGCCAAAAGAGAATAAAGAATGAATATAATAACTATTGAGGAACAGACCTTTAAACAGTTATGCAGTCGGTTCGCCAACTTTGCTAATCAGGTGGAACGCATTTGCAGGTTGAACAATCATCAGTCCGATAAATGGTTGTCAGGTCGTGAAGTGTGTGCCCTGCTCGGTATCAGCATCCGAAGTTTGCAGAACTACCGGGACAGTGGTAAACTGGGTTACTCCCAAATCGGGAATAAGCTGTACTATAAATCTGTCGATATTGAAACACTGGTTGCTGAATGTACAGTTAACCATCTTTCAGGAAAGAAAAACAACTATATACCAACCAATAAATAAGTATCGCCTTATGACAAGAAAACAAGATGACAATTCAGAAGCAAACCAATCTTTTACCCTCCCGGCTATTGTGGGTACATGGGAAAGTTTAAATCTTCATCCTACGGTGATGATATATCCAAGTAAGAAAAAGTATCTCCTTTCGATGCTTCATGTATCGGATAACGGACAGGCGCAACCCGCTACTTACGAGATACAGAAAGAAGATAGCCGTTACTTTATTGTTTCAGCCTTTAAGCGGCTTTATATCGGCTATGACAAGGCAAAAGACAGCCTTTCCATTTCTTACTATGGCAATTATCTGCGTAATTGAAAATGTATATACTAATCATTCAAGCTAACTATAAATCAATATGGAACTAATAAACAGCAACAGTGAAATGATAAAAGAGTTCTTTCAATCTATGGATAGAATGTTAGACGGTATCAGCCGACTGGCAAAGGAGAGCAGACCGCATTTGAACGGCGAGAAGTTTCTAAGCAACCGGGAAGCAGCCAAATATCTGAAAGTAAGCATCCGCACGCTGCAAGAATGGCGAGATACGGGCGTTATCCCTTACATTCAGATAAAAGGCAAAATAATCTACCGTCAAAGCGATATAGAACGGCTTTTGCAGACCTACTACAACAAGGAACGGCAGGAATAACCCACCGTCCTAAAAAACACATTTTTTTCCGAAACTGACTAAGAACATTAACTCTATCAGTGTAGTATTCCGTCTGTGCAAGCCTTTGGAAGAAAATACTACCCGGAGCGTAGCGCAGGCGTGGAGATTTTCTTTCAAACCCGTAGGGCTTGGGCTTGAACGGACGGAATACGAAGCTTACCTTTGTTAATGTTTTATTCAGCTTTGGAAGAATCTTCGCTAATCAGTCTGTATTTACTCAAACTTCTTCTCTTGCTTATTGTCATTTTTCATGCCACTTTCACTCAATGATTGTGATATAGAAGATGTAATTGTTAATTGGGCATTTTTAAAATTAGCTTCTTGTTGATATTGAATGCTTAGCCATTGAGGGAAATAGAATGACTTTACATTTTCCCATTTTATGTTTGTATAATGTAAATCTTGCGCCATTGCTTCTATTAATAACAACTCTTTATCAAAAATCAAATTGGAATTTGGAGTAGGATTTTGCAATACAGAATAATAGTCACTCCATGCTTTTCGCACTTTCTTACTATCATAAAAAACAACATCAATAGAATTAAGCGCACGAACATATTCTATTGTACACCTATTATAACGTGTTGCCATTAATATCTTAAAAATTTCCATTTTATCTTTTTTCTTATCAGTTCTGATTGATAAATACCTTGTTATAATAACTGCTATAATGGGTGATAAAACAATTGCTATTATATTTATAATATTCTGTATATCCATTTTTTACTTATTTTGAGACGAAAATAGAAATTATTTATTAAAAAAGCAATAAAATTCAGCTTATTGAAAAATTCTTTTCCACATTCACCATATCACGCATAATGGAGCTATCTAAAACCTTTGCATAATGCTGTGTCATTCTGATATTGGAATGTCCCAAAATCTTAGATACATTTTCCATTGATACATCATTAGCGAGAAAAACAACTGTAGCCGCAGTATGTCTTGCAACATGAGTAGTTAGGCGTTTGGTAATGCTGCACAAATCAGCGATTTCCTTTAGATAGGCATTCATGCGCTGATTACTGATTACGGGTAAAAGCACACCTTTCTTTATACACTCCGCATTATCTTCATATTTCCTCAATATCCTTTGGGGAATGGATAAAACGGGAATGTTGCACATCTGATTGGTTTTCTGCCGTGCCTTGCGTATCCACAAAGCACCGTTATTGTCTTTTATCAGGTGTTCACGGCTTAGCTGCTGCACATCAACGAAAGCAAGTGCGGTGAAACAGCAAAAGACAAAAATATCCCTTACCTGCTCCAGCCTTTTGATTGTAAATTCCTTGTTCATCAGAATATCCAGTTCCTCACGTGAGAGGAACTCTACGTTTACTTCCTCCTGCTTGAAACGGATGCCGTAAAACGGGTCTTTCTTTATCCAACCGTTAGCCAAAGCTATGCGGACAACCTTTTTCAAGTTCTTCAAATGCTTTAATGCGGAATTGTTTTGGCAGTGCTTATCCGTTTTCAGCCAAAAATCAAAATCACGGATAAATTGCCCGTCCAGTTCTGCCAGCATCATATCATCACGGTGGTAGCAACTGCGGATATACTCTTTCAAGCGATTTATGGAAGTATCAAACTTGGTTACGGTGCTTTCCGTATATTCTTTGCCAATCAAGGCACGGCATTTCTCGTTATGTTCCGCATAAACTTCCAGCAAGCTGCGCTGTACCTTGTCACGTCCATAAAAACAATCCTTTATTATATCGGCTGTTATTGTTTTGTTGTCTATTTCCAGTTCACGGTGTATCTGCAATATTTTGGCACGAACCGTATTGATATAGTGGTTCAGTTCGGTAGCTGCACGGTCTTTCCCTTTGGAACATTCCTTTTTCTGATTCCATAAATCTACGGGAATGCTCCGTTTAATCATAACTTCGGCTACTCGCTTGTTCACGGTGATGCGCATGCAGATAGGAGCTTCACCGTTTTTCAGAAGTTTCGATTTCTTGATGATGAACAATACGCTCAATGTGTTTCTTTTCACTGCTCCCATAATTCTTTGATTTTTAAGTGGTACAAAATTAGTTTGCCATGCTCAAAAACCAGCTACGCAAAAAGCTGACAATCAAAGACAAATGCGCCAATTCGTGGGAGCAAAAACGGCTTTCGAAAAGTCCCACGGATAAGCCACGTGAGAACTGCCTGAAACCGCTGTTTTTTGCCGAAGCGGAGAAAAAGAAAAAGCTCTGAAATCCTTGAATTTCAGAGCTTTGCTTTAATTTGCTATTTGCTTTCGCGGTGCGTACGGGACTCGAACCCGTGACCCCATGCGTGACAGGCATGTATTCTAACCAACTGAACTAACGCACCA
>DXEZ01000066.1 GCA_019114715.1 Candidatus Sphingobacterium stercoripullorum
TCAGCTTACGCGCCTGCGCAATGGCTGCGTCTGGCGCCAGATACCGGCCTCCATCGGAGAAACTGTCCGAGGTTATGTTGACGATGCCGAAAATGATGAGCGATTTATTCATGGGGGCTTCTATAATAATAATAATCGAGCATGAGTCTCATACGGATGCTCGGGTCGAAAGGGAATCCCCAGGCGAGTAACCTGTTTGCGGTGATCCATTAGCTGGTACTTCCTCTTCATTTTTTACTGGCGCTGGCGCACTGGATGTTTTAAACCGGGGCTTGAAACCTTTCGGCGGAGCTACCTGAGCCTGGTCTTTATTAGCTGGTGCTTCCTCTTCCTTTTTTACTGGCGCTGACGCACTAGATGTTTTAAAGCGGGGCTTGAAGCCTGTCGGCGGAGCTACCTGAGCCTGGTCTTTATTAATTGGTGTTTCCTCCTCCTTCTTTACTGGCGCAGATGCGCTGGACGCTCTAAAACGAGGAGTAAAGCCTTTCGGTGCAGGTAATGGAGCACTTGCTTTTTGCGGATCACCTACATCCTTAGAAGCTGGTTTATTAGAACTGCGAAGAATCTCCTCTTGCTTTGTTTTAAGAGGAAAGAGTTTCCTTAAACCGTTAAACCAGTATTTCTTAGTGTAGTCAAAGCTTTTGGGTCCCATCGCTTCGAAATGCGCTTCGAAGTCAGAGTACAGCCTTGGCTCTTGCTTTCGCAAAGCCTCCAAATCAATTTTCTTTTTATCAAAAAACTCTTGAAAATTCATTTAGCCTTGATTTTACTCCTCGTGTTTAAAATATTTTAGCTATAGCAATTTAGCAATATTTTCTAACATATCCTTTGTCATTGAATCTAAATCAAACTCGGGCTTCCAACCCCAGTCGTTGCGCGCAAAACTATCATCGATACTCTGTGGCCAACTGTCCGCAATTCGTTGCTTTACGTCATCAACAGCGTAAGATAATTCAAAATCAGGAATTTGCTTCTTTATACTTTCAGCCACTTCCTCAGGTGTAAAAGTCATGGCCGCTAAGTTATAGCTCGATCGGATGGAAATATTTTCTTTGGGTGCTTCCATTAATTCAATGGTTGCCCTTACTGCATCAGGCATATACATCATGGGTAGTGCAGAATTTTCATCTAAGAATGAAGCGTAAGATTTGGATTTCAGGGCTTCAAAATAAATTTCCACTGCGTAATCAGTAGTCCCCCCTCCAGGCACCGTTTTCCATGAGATTATACCGGGATATCTAATGCTTCGAACATCCAGGTTGTGCTTATTATAATAGTATTCACAATACCTCTCACCAGCTTGTTTACTGATTCCATAAATAGTATTGGGATCCATGACGCCGTATTGTGGGCAATTAACCTTGGACGAATTCGGTCCAAAGGCAGCAATCGAGCTTGGCCAGAAAACACGGCTAACCCCGAATTCAACTGCTAAATCTAAAACATTAAAAAGCCCTTCCATGTTTAAATCCCAAGCTTTCTTAGGGTACTTTTCTGCCGTAGCAGACAACATCGCAGCTAATGCATAGACTTGAGTCGGCTTATATTGTTCAAAAAGTGCTCGTAGAGAGCTTTTATCTAGGATATCTTGAACATAAAAAACCTCGTTTTGATTTTTGTTTTTGGGCTCGTTTAAATCGGTAGTAATTACATTTTCCGCCCCATATTTATTCCTTAAAGTAATAGCCAATTCGGTTCCGATCTGACCATTTGCCCCTAAAATTATTATGCGCTCTTTCATAGAGCAAAGATAGTTTTTTTATTAAAACTACCGGCATTTTTCAAATACAAAACCCAAGTATGTCCTACATAAAAAGAGGCTCCCTATTTTATAGTTATAAAATAATAAAGGAACCTCTACACAATACCAATGGTTATTTAATTTTTTCCAACAAGTAAGCGTCTGCCAACTCGCCAGTAATAGCGTTACCTTCTTGATCTAACATTAAAAGGCTTCCCTCTTGCACTTGAAATAACATCTTCTCATCCTCGGTAGCTAGAACGATACGGTTTCCGTCATCAGACCACTCCATTTCACCCTCCATATCCATCAATGCACTTTCTTTTCCTAAATATTCTGCGTTTACAGTAAACTTTCCATCTGTTTCTAAAATGACAGTTGTTTTTATACCTTCACAATCTGCACACGGCAAAACACCTTCATACGTACCATTCCAATCCAGGGAATTGTATGAATTATGTTCGTCTGCAAAAAGAGGTCCTTCATTGGGGCTTAAAACCACTTCACCTTCTTCACTTTTAGAAACTATTATCATTAAAAAGGGTCTAGAAGTAAAGCTCTGCTCCTCTCCCTTTAACACATTGAAGTTAAATGAAAGCTGTCCATCAACTTTTTCTAAACTAACCGGCACGATTTCGGTTTTAATATCCGTTTCCTTTTGATCGGCAACAATTACAAATTCTTGAGAAAAATCTATCTCAGTAGGTTTACCCTCTGCTCCCATAGTTGTTGCCATACCAAAGTAATGATCAAACTCTTCCTGTGAAACGATTTTTACAGGAACAGTATTTTCAACATCGTTTTTAATAAAGTAGTTTTCTGCTATTTTATATGCAACATCTACTGTTGAGGCCTCTTGGCTATCTTCACTTTCACTTGAAGAGTTGCTACTATTACAAGCAGTAAAAAAAAGCAAGCTCAATAAAGCAATCCAAGTAATTTTATTAAATGCATTCATGATGTATATATTAGTTCAATATTCATTTTCTTTTACGGTAATTATTTAGTTAACACCATCACATAATATGCCAAATTGAAAAATTCTGCATTTTTAAAGACAATTATTTGCAACACCTTTCAATCCTATTGCTGAGCTGGGGAAAAGCAAAAGCTTGCACCTTCAGTGAATAACAAAAGTCAGCCAACTATAATTTTTAACATTTTCCACTAAACACCTAAAGTTTAATAAGAAACGTTTTGTATATTTGGACTTTAAATATCAAATTATCAATTAAAACGTTTTAAATTTAAATTTTCGACTTATGAAAATAGCTGTAGTAGGAGCAACTGGATTAGTTGGCTCTGAAATTATCGAAGTGTTGTCTCAACGTAATTTCCCTGTCACCGAATTCATACCCGTAGCTTCAGCGCGTAGTAAGGGTAAACAGATAGATTTTAAAGGGAAAAAACACACCGTGATTACACCGGAAGAAGCTATTGAGTTAAAACCTGATGTAGCAATATTCTCTGCGGGAGGAAGCTTATCAAAGGAGTATGCTCCAAAATTCAAAGACGCAGGAATAACTGTGATTGATAATTCTTCTGCGTGGAGAATGGATCCAAACATCAAACTAATTGTTCCGGAAGTTAACGGAAATACACTTAGTAAAGAAGACAAAATAATAGCCAACCCAAATTGCTCAACTATACAAATGGTGTTAGTTTTAAAACCATTACATGAGAAATACAAAATTAAGAGGGTAGTCGTTTCAACATATCAATCGGTCACGGGCTCTGGAGCACAAGCTGTACAACAGCTTCAGGACGAAAGGGACGGAAAGAAAGCCGATATGGCTTACCCTTATCCTATTGATCTGAATGTAATTCCCCAAATTGATGTCTTTGAAAGCAACGGGTATACCAAAGAAGAGATGAAGATGATCAATGAGACGAAAAAAATTCTTAACGATTACAACTTGGGAATAACTGCAACAACAGTTAGAATTCCGGTCATGGGAGGGCACTCAGAGTCAATCAATATTGAGTTCGAAAATGATTTTGACATAAAGGAAGTAAAACAGCATTTAGCCCAACAAGAGGGCATTGTTGTACAAGACAACCCAGATGAATTATTATACCCAATGCCGTTAACAGCTCATAAAAAAGATGAGGTTTTCGTTGGCAGAATAAGAAAGGACGAGTCACAAGAAAACACGCTCAATTTATGGGTTGTAACTGACAACCTAAGGAAAGGAGCTGCAACAAACTCTGTGCAAATTGCCGAGTACTTGCACAAAAATAGCCTTTCGTAAAACTTGTGTTCCTATTTAATATAAAAAGCTCCATTGCTATTCTAATTCATGTTGAATAGCAATGGATTTTATACCTAAAAGCAAGAATATAGGAAGTGAATAACGGGCTTTCAAATAAACCGCACCTCGGCATCCTTCGTATTTTAAAAGACTTTCTTCCCAAGCCTATAGGTTATTAGCTTACTCGCTATAAATTAAATTATCTCTGCTACATTTACCATAGAATAGTGCTGTTTTCCCTGTTCCCATAAATAATAATTGGGAAAAACAGATTATAAGTTTTACTTTTAAAAATTAATCTTTTACTCAACCCATATTAACACACAGAAAATGTTGAAGGAAGAAAGGCAAGCATATATAATACACCAAATAAACTTACACAACAAAGTACTCTCCTCAGACCTTAGTGTCCAGCTAAATGTTTCAGAAGACACCATTCGGAGAGACCTTAATGACTTAGCTGAAAACGGACAAGTACTGAAGGTGTATGGAGGCGCACTATCTAAATCTTTCCAATACCCCTTCCAAGAAGGTCATGTTTATGCTAAGGAAGCTAAAAAGGTGATCGCTAAAAAAGCAATAGGTCTCATCAAAAATGGCATGACTGTCCTTGCAGGTGGAGGCACAACTATGATAGAAATGGCTAGAATGGTCCCAAAAGATACACAATGTACGTTTTTCACTATTAGCCCACTTGTTGCAATGGAGCTGGCAGAGAAAGAAAGTGTTGAGGTGATATTGATGGGTGGAATCTTATCGCGAAATACAAATATAGTTTCGGGAGCTCAGGTTATTAATGAGATGTCTGAAATCAAAGTGGACCTATGTTTATTAGGAACAAATAGCCTCTCAGTGGATGAGGGAATTACAGACTCTGACTGGGAGGTTGTTCAAATAAAGAAGGCCATGTTAAAATGTTCAAAACACGTGGCTATTTTGAGTATTGCGGAAAAGCTCAATTCCAATCAAAGGATGCGAGTGGCACCGCTAAGAGATGTTAGCTATTTAATCACAGATTTAGATAATAACCACAAAAGCTTGAAGGAATTTAAGAAGCATATTGAAGTCTTATAAACCTTCAAACTTCTCTTTTTCCATATGCGTGAAAGAAGCTACGGTACTAAACTCAGAACTGCGTTCTGGGTTTTTCTTGTCTATAAATTCGGTTGGTAAATATACGCCGCCCCCAATGTCTTTATAGTTTTTTATTGCAAATTCTTGAGAATCTAGATTTGCAAGCCTTATTTCACCGGTCTCACTACTGCAGAACACAGTAACATTAAATGAGTTTCCGCTCAGGTCCTGGATTCCATCTGCTTGGACGGGGCTAAGCTTCTCTAAATCGATAATCTTATCCTCCATTACCTTAGCATCCTGCCTGCTATTAGCGATTAAAAAAGGTAAAAATAAGCGCTTACTATCCTCAGAAAACTGTTTTATTATCAAAGGGAAACTATTCTTTTCAAAAGAGTCCAGTTCTTCAAGTTCCTTTTTATCAACAAAAACTGTTTTCAGGTTGTTATTTTTAAAATTAAAAAGAACAACTGTCTTTTCTCCGCGATTAGAGGTCGCCTCAAAGCGAGCGTCTCCATTATTTTTATTAATGAGGAATGCACGCGATTCACTAAATTCAGGGCTCAAAGCATTCCCCTTTGCAACAAAGAGAATGTAATCGGTGATATCCCATTTTTGGATGCCACCACTGGCTTCTGAAATTAGATTCAATTCTGTTTTCTTTTCCTGGGATAAAGCGTGCTGGCTATTAAAATGGACAAACCCAATGAGCAGCAGCAACAAAATCCAAGAATTTTTTCTGATCTTATTTTTTAGCATAATTACGGTCTTAACAGTTAAAACATACCTGCAATTATTCCCGTTTAATCCTAGTAAGTAGGATTAAAAGCTACCATCTTTAAAGTCTCGATCGAAACAGATCATAAGTAAGTTTGAATTCTTTGGTCTTATATTTTATCCTTAACTCAGGTAATCACCCCCTATTCAGGAATATCCCCCAATAGTTCAAAACCCAAAAATAAGCAAATCTGCCAAGAACTTAAGGCAATAGCGCTTTAATTATGGTTACAAGCTTTTATGGAGTTCAACCATCCGAATTGCCGTGATAGCTGCCTCATCACCTTTATTGCCGTACTTACCTCCAGATCTTTCTTGAGCTTGCTCAAGTGTATCTGTTGTTAAAACTCCAAAGATTACCGGTTTATTGTATTTGATAGAAACATTCGCTAGCCCATTTCCTACTGCATCACAAATGAAGTCGAAATGACGTGTTTCCCCTTGAATAACACAACCCAAGCAAATCACTGCGTCAATCTCATCATTTCTAAGCACCAAATCCGCACCTGAGATCAACTCATAGCTACCAGGCACCTCAATAATATTAATATCAGCCTCTTTACTGTTATGCTTTAAAAGCGTATCAACAGCGCCGTTCAATAAAGCTCCAGTAACCGTAGCGTTCCATTGAGAAACTACAATAGCAATTTTGTATCCTTCCGCTGACCCAACGGTTAAATGTGAAAAGTCAGACAAATTTTTATGTAAACTAGACATAGAAAACTTTTCTTTTAAGTTTGTTAAAATTTAACACACCTTACACCTAGGTGGGATTCACTAAACTACAATTAGTCCAAGCTTGCTTCGACACGAGCTATATATGCGTCAATTGAAGCTCCTTCCTCACTGTTAGGATATTCCGATCTAATTCTCTTATAGGCTTCTAAAGCCCCCTTATTGTCATTTAACTCTTCGCATACTAACCCAAGCTTTCTTAAAAACATTGGCGTTGTATATTCGTTAGAATGAGTTGAAGCAGCTTTTTTGTAATAATTGGCGGCTTTATCATATGCTTTTGATTCAGAGTAAGCATCTCCTAATAACCCTAAAATTAAAGGGTCGATCACTTGTGATCCCGTTGGAGAGTATTGTTCAAGTGCCTTAATAGCTTCTTGATATTCCCCTCTTCTTAACAACAAACCACCTAAATAAGCATTTGCAATATTTGCAGACTTGGTATTTGAGTACTCTCCAGCAATTTCTTTAAATCCTGGGTACGATCCATCACCTTCAATTGCTAAGCTCTGTAACGAGTCAATTGCTGCATATTGTTCCGCTTTATACATTTGGTTAGCTGCTTTCTCGGATCGAGGAGCCAAATAAAGCTTTTGATAACCAATATATAGCAGTATCAAAACAAAGATACCCGCTGCAATAAAAACAATACTCTTTGTATTCTCTTGGAAAAAGGAAGGTTTCTTCCCTCCATTCACTCCTGCCTTGTTGGCTTTATTC
The DNA here is from genome assembly GCA_019114715.1 of Candidatus Sphingobacterium stercoripullorum. Lineage (GTDB taxonomy): Bacteria > Bacteroidota > Bacteroidia > Sphingobacteriales > Sphingobacteriaceae > Sphingobacterium > Sphingobacterium stercoripullorum. The sequence goes on from DXEZ01000066.1 coordinate 7,300, forward strand.
ACTTTAGACATGCTCTTTTCTATTCTATTTTAAAGAAATATGGAACGCAAAATTACACTTTTAAATAAATCTTCCAATACTTATCTGATACAAATGCTTAATTTTGTGCTTTTTCATCTATAATTTCACGATCTAGCTCCTCATATATAGAGTTTTGACTCTTAAATTCAGGCACAATCTTTTTCATGTGACGCACGATCTTTATATTATTATGCGCGTCTGCTGCCTCAAATAAACCATTTAATGCACTTAGCACCCACGACAAGTCATTCTCCCGCACTTTGGCAATCATAATTTTCTCGTGGTGCGTAGGCATTGTGTTTTCTAAGTCATTTAACAACTCTTCGTACAGTTTCTCCCCAGGTCTCAGCCCTGTGAACTTAATATCAACGTCTGTATAAGGCGTATTCCCCGATAGTTTAATCATTTTTTCTGCCAAATCTATAATTTTAACAGATTTACCCATATCAAACACAAATATTTCTCCACCATCACCCATATTGCCTGCTTCAATGACCAGCTGGCACGCTTCGGGAATGGTCATAAAGTACCTGGTAATATCTGGATGTGTAACAGTTACTGGACCGCCCTTTTCAATTTGCGCTCTAAAGCGTGGGATCACCGAACCGTTAGACCCGAGGACATTACCAAACCTAGTAGTTATAAAGCGCGTATGATCGCCACCCTTATTTTGCAAGCTCAAGTTCAACGCTTGTACATATATTTCTGCTATCCGCTTACTTCCTCCCATCACGTTAGTTGGGTTTACCGCTTTATCGGTTGAAATAAACACAAATTTCTTCACTTTATATTCTACGGCTAAATTGGATAGGATAAACGAGCCTTTTACATTAGTGAGCACAGCCTCTAGTGGGTGATTCTCCATCATAGGAACGTGTTTATAGGCTGCTGCATGATAAACAAAATGAGGTTTAAATGTCTCAAACATTTCTCTCATTCTCTTTTCATTCCTTACATCACCAATAAAAGTATGGTAGATTTGCTCTCTATATAAATCTCGTAAATCAAGCTGCAAGTTATGTAATGGCGATTCCGCCTGATCACACAGAATAACCATTTGCGGCTTATATTTACCCAGCTGCTTGGCGATTTCACTACCAATCGAGCCAGCTGCACCGGTTACTAAAACACGTTTTCCTTGCAACTGTTCAAAAATATTGTCATCGGATATTTTAATGGGAGAGCGCTGTAATAAATCTTCAATTTTTAGCGTTTTAATTTGGTTTGTGGATAACTCACCTTTTATTAATTGTTCAACTGGTGGTAGGGTGAGCACCTTGACTTTATGCTCTAAACACATATCAGCAATGGAAGACTTTTTTTCAACAGGAATACTGTGCGAAGCTATAATTAACTCCCCTATTGATAGTTTATCTATTAGCTTTAAAAAATCCTTCGTACCGTATATTTTTATCCCATCTATGGCCTTCCCTATCTTGGACTCATCATCATCAATATACGCCACGATATTCTTACTGGCCCGTAGATCGTGATCAAATGTTCTTTTTACAGCGATACCTAAATCCCCTGCTCCATATATAACGGTATTATTCAACTTGAACAAGGATGACTTAGAATATTGGAAAAATATTTTTACCGAAGTCCTGTAAGTTACAAGGCCAGTGAAAACAAACAATGAATATAAAATTATGAATTTGGTATCGGTAATCGCTATTGCAAAGGGTGAAAGAATGAATAGAATTTTAATCAATAAGGTGATGATAAATGAAAACATCACACACGATAAAATACGAATTGAATCTATCGCACTAGTGTAACGAACAATCCCCGAATAAAGCTTAAAGAAATAAAAAGAAAGCGCCGTGGTAGAAAGTAGCACCAAAAGATTAATTGCAAACTCCTGTTCATTATGCCAATCCAAAGAGGCCTGGTAGGTAAGAGTCATGGTTATAAAAAATGCCAGAAATGCTACCAGCATATCGCACAAAAAGATTATCCACCGCGGAACAATTTTAATTTGATTAAATATTTCGAAAACTTTCATAGGCAAAAAATATCGCTCCTCATTTAAAATTATGTGTAATACAAAAACTTCCGGTTGAAAGATATAATTACAATTGAATTTTGCGTAAATTTAAGCTTTACTTTTTAATATTATGGGAATTTCTACTCAAAAAGATTATAAGTTTACTATTCAGACGCAAGAATCCAAACAAGAAAGCACAGTTCAACAGAACGGTTTAAAAATAGGGGTTCCTAAAGAAATCATGTTTCAAGAAAACAGGGTAGCTTTATCTCCACTCTCGGTCGGTCTATTGGTACAAAATGGGCATCAGGTGATCATGCAAAGTGGTGCCGGAAAAGGTTCTAACTTCTCTGACCACCACTATAGCGAACAAGGCGCTCAAATAGTAGAGGAAGCTACAGAAGTATATACAGCAGATATTCTCGTAAAAATTGCCAGTCCTACGTTGGAAGAAATTAGGCTAATGAAGCCTCGTCAAACGTTATTATCCTTCCAACAGCCCCACCTAATGGGGATTCAAGAATTAAAGCTCTTGATGCAAAAAAAGATTACTGCCCTTTCGTACGAATGTTTAAAAGATGAAGCAGGCAACTCCATGGTTGTTGAAGCGATGGGAGAAATAATTGGCTCCACTGCCGTCTTAATAGCTGCGGAATATTTAAGTAATGTTTTTGGGGGCAAAGGCTTAATGTTCGGCGGCATAACAGGCATACCTCCAACCGAGATCGTAATAATAGGTGCTGATACGGTAGGGGAATTTGCTACCCGTACAGCAATTGCTCTGGGGGCCCAAGTCAAGCTGTTTGACGATTCAGTATATAGGTTGAAAAGACTTCAAGACCTAGTGGGCAACAGGCTATACACATCTATCATGCAACCGAAGCTGTTAAATAAGGCTGTAAAAAGCTGTGACGTAGTTATTGGTGCAATATCCTCGACAGGCTCTCGCACACCTTGCGTGCTATCTGAAGATGTCATTAGTAAAATGAAACCCGATTCCGTTTTAATCGATACCTGTATGGATCGAGGAGGATGTTTTGAGACTTCTGAGATTACAACGCATCAAAACCCCATATTTAGGAAACATGAGGTAATCCACTATTGCGTTCCGAACATCCCGTCAAGAGTTGCGAGAACGGCCACCTACTCTCTAACTAACATCTTGACTCCATTGATGTTAAACATGGGTGAAAGAGGAGGTATAAATGGCCTAATATGGTCCGACCAATCTACTAGAGCAGCAATTTATCTATACAATGGAGCCTTAACAAGCAAAGATATGGCAGAACGCTTCGGACTGAGTGCTAAAGATTTAAACCTCATAGCACTGTCCAAGTTTTAGAAAGATCACACCCCCCACATTAACCCTTCTGCATTTCTATAAATCGCAGAATGTCAACGCTTAACTTTTGTCCAATTTTAGGAATTGGGGTATTTGAATGCTTAACTATATGAAGTTCAATATCGTCTTTATGAATTAGAAGTTCGGAGTAAAATCCTCTAAAATAAATGTCTTGCACTACAAAATCACCCTGCTCGTCAATCGAGCAATCAACCCATTCCCTATGGATGCAAATATCCCTTTCAGTGACTATTCCAAACGCTTGGGCCTGCCTAGAGGATAGTACATTGGACTTAGCGAGTAGCTTGGCAACATAAGGCGTTGGGGGAGCCTCATACAATTCCCTTGGTGAACCTTTTGCTTCAAATGCGCCTTTATTGAGCAAAAGAATTGATTGAGCCAGCGATAAGACCTCCTGAGGGTCGTGGGAAACAATGATAACGGTAAGCCCCGTTTCATCCACGAT
>DXEZ01000067.1 GCA_019114715.1 Candidatus Sphingobacterium stercoripullorum
TTTTAGCAATGTGTATGTTGGAACCGAATTCTAAGTACTTGCCTATTTTTTGAGTTAGGTTTATTCTTCCGCTGTATCTGTCGTACTCATTTTCTATCATTCGGCTCTTGTCCTTTGTGTAAGATAGCGAGCTGTAATAATTGGTGTTTTCTGTAGCACCGCTGATGGATATGTCGTTGGTTTGGTATATCCCTGTTTGAAATAATGCATCTTCCCAGTCAAAGAATTGCCCATCTCTATTTTCTACTCCATCGGTCCTACCTTTTATATTGACATTTTCATAAAGGCCAGTACCACCGGTGCTGAATTCATAGCCGTGTTTCCCAAAGTTAGTGTTGAAGCGGTTTAATACCCACTGGTTGGCATCTGTATCGCTATCTCCTCCTGATGTTCGAGCGTCGTGAAGTATTCTGTATAACGTGTTGATTTGATCCTGTGGCCCTGCTGTTTCCCAGTTGTCCGTTGCCCACGATGGAGTCAGCGCAATGGACGTTTTAAAATCCACCTTAGGTTTCCCCAGCTTTCCTTTCTTGGTCGTGATAATCACAACGCCATTGGCAGCTCTCGACCCGTATAAAGAAGAAGCGGCGGCGTCCTTTAATACCGTAATAGACTCAATGTCGTTGGGGTTTAAAGTGCTTAGCACGTTGCTCCCACTACCAGAAATATAGTCGCTAATTTGTCCGACATTGCCCGATATAATGGGAACACCATCCACAACAAATAAAGGCGAGTTGGAAGCATTCATAGATCCTATACCGCGTATACGCATAGTTGATGCTGCCCCTGCTTGCCCCGAGCTAGAGGTCACCTGTAATCCAGCCACCTTTCCGTTTAATGCTTGTTCAAATGAAGGGTTGGGATTGTCTTTTATAGCATCTGACTTGACGACCTCGGCTGATCCTGTAAAGGTTCCCTTGGTCGATGTACCATAGGCTACTACTAAAACTTCATCTAAAGCTTGATCACTTGCTTGTAAAGTGATTTCTAGGGACGTTTGGTTGGAGATCCTCACTTCATAGGGATGATAGCCGACGTTTGAGAATGTTAAAATCCTTCCCGGCTCCACCTCTATAGAGAAGACTCCTCTTTGATCGGTTTGTACCCCCGATTGTGTATCTTTAATTTGTACAGAAACACCCGAGATTGGTGTTTGTGTATCCGCATCTACCACGGTGCCTGTTATGGTTTTTACTTGTGCAAAAACCCATAAATTACAGAGCAACAGAATAGATGTGCCAATAAATTTCATCATTCTTTTTGACATAGTTAGTTATTTTTGGTTATACTTAATTTTTGAGTTTTACCTCATATGGCTATTGAAGGCCTATGCCAGGTGCATCAGGCAAATAGCACAATCCTTCTTTAACTTGCATTCCAATATAAGGGTCGTTTTTTATTAATAATGCCCCGTCTAAATCGACCCAGTCTACCTGTGGCGCTATTTGCGCAGCTGCACTGATAGCGCAGGATGTTTCTGTCATGCACCCTAGCATGATTTTCATGTCCAAACCTTGAGCCAGCTGAATCATTTTACGTGCTTCCCATAGCCCAGTGCATTTCATTAGTTTGATGTTTATCCCGCTATAAACTCCTTTAAGCTGAGCGATATCATCTAAGCGCTGGCATCCTTCATCGGCAATAATTGGGATTGGACTGTTTTGGGTTAGCCATGCCAAATCATCAATCTGTTCCTTGGGCATGGGTTGTTCTAAAAACTCAACTCCCTTTTCGCTTAAATAATGAGCCATCTCCAGGGCTTCTTTGGGATCTTTCCATCCTTGGTTGACATCTGCACAAAGTGGTTTGTTAGTAACTTTTCGGATGGTCTCAACTATCATCTTATCGGTATGTAAGCCTAATTTAACTTTTAATATCTTGAAGTTTGTGGCTTCTTTTACCTTTTGTATAATTATCTCTTCTGTGTCTATACCTATAGTGAATGAAGTGGGGGGGATATGATGCGGGTTGTAGCCCCATAGCTTATAAAGAGGCATATCTAATAGCTTCCCCATCAAGTCGTGCAGCGCTATATCGATTGCCGCTTTTGCGGCTGTATTGTTCTGGTCAATGCTATCAATATAAGAGATGATATCCTCGGTTTGAAAGGGCGAGGAAAAACTAGAAAGGTCTATCTTTTCAATGAAAGCAATGACCGTCTCTTGTGACTCTCCTAGGTAAGGTGGCATGCTCGCCTCTCCAAGACCTACCACGCCATCCATCTCCAATTGGACAAGAATCACTGGGCTAGTTTTTCTGCTAAATGAAGCTACCGTAAAAACATGTTTTAATTCCAGGGTATAAGGTGAATACCTTAAGGTGAATAGCCCCATTTTTTTCTCAATCCATTTCATAGTGGTTATTTTTAGGGTTAGTAATACTTATTGGTTTTCACCGGGAAAATCCCTTTGCTGCTAGAGTTCAGGTATCTACGGGCAGCAACCACAGTTCTAGTTTGAAAGTCATCGTAATTGTCCGCGTCTTTCAACATGCTGTTAATCCGTACGCTTCCCGCCGAGTGGATAAACTCGCCGTTTTCCATGTATATCGCTACGTGGGTAACCCTTGCATTGGGCGTTTTATTCTTTCCTGCAGCAAAAAACAGGAGATCTCCTTTTCTTAAGTTTTTTAATGCGAGGTCGGGGGAAAATTCGTTGTTCTCATCCAAGATCTCGATGGGCTCTCCTTCTAAAACCTGCTGGGAGGCATCTCGAGGGATTATTATGCCGTTCATTAAAAATGCTGTTTTGGTAAAGCCACTACAATCCACGCCTTTAACCGATGTGCCGCCCCATAAGTAAGGAAGCCCTAACATTGTTTTTGCATCTTTTATTAAGTTCTCAGCCGTAGGATTGCGGCTTGTTAGCCAAGAATCAAAGCTTTGCGATTGGGATTTCTCGATGAATGCTGTCTTTTGGTCTGGGTATTGTACCTTAAAATAAGCCTCACCCTCTTCCATAAGAGCTAAAATGTTTCCAAAGACTAAATCTGATATTTGTGAACCTTGGAGCTCTTTATTAGAATAGGACTTGCCGTAGCTGTCGGTGAAAATAATTTTGTCCAAGTTTTTCCAGGCGTCATACTCTCTTTCTGTCATGGTGACAATGGACGATGTCGGTACCCAGGCAATGTAACCCTCTGGTGTTCTGACTCTATAGTCGCCTCCGTTTTTTTCTAAGATATCTACCCTGCTCCCTAGTAAGGCTTGGGTGGCCATCTCGGCCGCATGGCTAGGTCGAGTTCTTAGGTTAGCTACTGAAATATTTACGATACCATAGAGCTTGTTGCCAACACTGCTATCAGGAAGTAGTCTGTAGGTAATAGGGACGTCTAAATTTTTAACTTTCTCTTTAAATAATTCGACAACCTCACTTTCGGTGCTTAATAGTTCTAGCTCGTTTTGTCGCTCGGGTTGCTGACTCAAAATAAAGAGTTTTGTTCTTTGGTCGGGGGCGTATTGGCTTTTTAATTGTTCGTGAATTTCCTTTACCTGATTATATAATGCAGAGTCATTTGTAGTTTGTGCGTTGACAAAAAGGGTGAACGAAAGAAATAGTAATAAACTATAAAAACGTAGATGGTTATATTTTTGCTTCATGATTTTCAAGAAAATAGTATTATCAATGCTAGTCCTCAGTATGCATGTTAACACTAAGTTATGAAAAAATGCGCATAATAATGCAAAACTTGATTTTTTAGCTCAAATTCATTTTTGTCTTTTCATCCATAAGCAAAGGCCATGTTTTACGTTATACCGCTCTATAAGAGAGGTGGTTTGGTCCTTAATAGACTTTTTTGATATTTTTAAAACAATATGCATTCAAATTTTTACGATATTTGAGTGTTATACACATCGAAGTCGAATATTTAAACAATCAATTTATAATATCGTGGAGCCAAGGAGAAAGTTTTTGAAAAAAATTATTGCAGGTACCGCTCTTTTACCTTTAAGCGCTACTTATGGTGGAGAATTATTACGTAAAAAGAGTACAAAACCTATAGTGATTTCTACTTGGGATTTTGGTGTAGCAGCTAATAAAAAAGCCTGGGAAGTATTGAGCCGCTCTGGGACAGCCTTAGATGCGGTCGAGGCAGGAGTCCGTGTAGCGGAGGCCGATCTTTCCAATAAAACTGTAGGTAAAGGAGGCTATCCAGATCGCGATGGTAATGTGAGTTTAGACGCTTGTATTATGGACCATGAAGGGAATTGTGGTTCAGTAGGTGCATTAGAGCACATTGCCCATCCCATTTCTGTCGCCCGAAAAGTGATGGAGGAAACACCACACGTTATGTTGGTTGGGGAAGGGGCTCTGCAGTTTGCCATCGATCAAGGATTTCAAGCTGAAGACCTTTTGACCGAGGATTCGAAAGAGGCCTGGCAAGAATGGTTGAAGGAAAAACAATATACGCCAATCATGAATATTGAAAATAAACATTTCAATAAAGAGTTACTACCAGGTGGTCAATACAATCACGATACTATAGGTATGCTAGCTTTGGATGAATTTGGCAACCTATCAGGGGCATGTACTACTAGCGGCATGGCATTTAAAATGCGCGGCAGAGTAGGGGATAGTCCAATTATAGGAGCAGGGTTGTATGTGGATAACGAAGTGGGCGGGGCTACTTCCACCGGGGTTGGTGAAGAGGTAATGCGTACAGTAGGTAGTTTCTTAGTAGTGGAATTGATGCGGCAAGGAATGAGCCCGGAGCAAGCATGTAAGGAGGCTGTGCTTAGGATAGTGAAGAAAAAGCCCAATGTAGCACGGGAAATTCAAGTCGGTTTTTTAGCAATAAATAAAAAAGGAGAATATGGGGCATATGCTCTTCAAGAAGGATTTACATTTGCTGTCTGCGATGAAAATAAGCAGGATTCTCTATTTGATGGTAATAGTATATATTAATTTATTATGAGAAATAACAAAAAGGCCACTTTTGGTGGGGGATGTTTTTGGTGTACCGAAGCTATATTTTTAAATGTAGATGGGGTGAAAGAGGTGAAGTCTGGGTATATGGGCGGAAGTACTGAGAACCCTACTTATGAGGAAGTTTGCACCGGAACAACTGGCCACGCGGAGGTGATTGAGATAAGTTATGATCAGGAGAAGGTAGATTTTGATGAGCTACTTAAGATATTTTTCAAAACCCACGATCCGACAACCTTAAATAGACAGGGTAATGATGTAGGAACGCAATACAGATCTGTGGTCTTTTATCATGATCAACAGCAAAAAGAGCAAGCTGAGAAAATGATTGAAAGCTTAAATCAGGCTGGAGTCTTTGAGAGTGCAATTGTGACGGAGGTAGTTTCTGCAGAACGTTTCTGGATTGCTGAAGATTACCACAAGAATTATTTTGAGTTAAACCCACAAAATCCATATTGTGCGGCTGTCATAGCGCCAAAAGTTCAAAAGTTTTTGTCGGGATACGGGAAGTAGATTGAAATTTAAGCACAGTTGACACGAGGAACTGTGCTTAAAATCTTTAGAATGGTCCTACCCTTGGACACTCTTAAACCCAGCACGCTCCAATAAGGCCTCTAGCTTCGCTTTGCGCCCTCTGAACCTTTCGTACAATATTTCAGGATCCTCTGTGCCTCCTTTTGAGAGAATGTTGTCTTGCAGCTTTTTAGCGATGTCTTTATTAAATAAGCCTTTTTCCTTAAAGTAGGAAAAGGCATCTGCGTCTAACACCTCAGACCATTTATAGCTATAATAACCCGCAGCATATCCTCCCTCAAATAAGTGAGAAAAAGAGGTGCTCATGGCATTTTCTGGAACATCGTCAAACAATTGAGTCGTTTTAAATTGTTCGTTTTCAAACTTCTTTAGATCCGTGACTGCACGAGGGTCTTGACTATGCCAAGCCATATCAAGGAAACTGAACCCTAGTTGTCGGACAGTTGCCATTGCTTCCAAAAATTGACGGCTTAATTTGATTTTATCGATGAACTTTTTTGGTAGAGTCTCACCTGTTTGATAATGCTTGGCAAAGCGGGCAAGCATTTCCTCTTCGTAACACCAGTTTTCCATCAGCTGGCTGGGAAGCTCAACAAAGTCCCAGTATACGGATGTTCCCGACATCCCTGGGTAGGTTGTGTTTGCGAGCAACCCGTGTAGGGCGTGGCCAAACTCGTGGAATAAAGTCGTTACCTCTTGAAAAGTAAGCAGCGATGGAATTGTAGCTGTGGGCCTGCTGAAATTGCAGACTATAGCAACATGTGGCCGTATGTGCTCACCATTTAAGCGGTATTGCGCTTGATATTGCGTCATCCAAGCGCCGTTCCTTTTCCCAGGCCTTGGAAAGAAATCCGCATAAAATAAACCCAGATGGTTCCCTTTAGCATCTTCCACTGTATAGGTTTTTACCTCTGGGTGGTAGGTGTCTAATTCATCGGTTTCAATGAATTTGATGGCGAAAAGTTCTTCTGCAAGTGAGAAAGCCCCTTGAACCACGGCATGGAGCTCAAAATACGGCTTTAATAATTCGTCGTTGAAGTCTAATTTTTCATGTTTTAATTTCTCCGCGTAATAGGCGCTATCCCATTTTTGTAGCTTGAAATCACTACCGGAGAACTCTTGAAGTTCCTGTAGCTCCTTTGTGGCTGCTTGATATGATTTGTCGCGTAGATTTTCAAGAAAGCTATAAACGGCCTCGGGGCTCTTGGCCATTCTCTCCTCAAGCACAAAATGTGCATGGGAATCGTAGCCCAATAGGACTGCTCTTTGATGCCGGAGTGACGCTATCTTTTTTACTAGTGACTCGTTGTTGTTTTTGTTATTTTGAAAGCCTCGTTTTCCGTAGGCCAAGGACATCTTCTCTCTTAACCTTCGGTTATCAGCGTATGTTACAAAGGGTACGTAGCTTGGGTAGTGTAGCGTGAAGATCCAGCCTTCCTTTCCCTGCTCTTTAGCTAATTCTTTTGCTGCCTCTTGGATTGAGCTAGGTAGGCCTTTTAAGTCTTCTGGATCAGTAAGGTGAAGCTCGTATGCATTGGTATCTGCTAAAACATTCTCCGAGAACTTCAACGTAGCAGTTGAAAGCTCCTTGTCTATGGCTCTGAGGGTTTTCTTCTCGTCACTATTTAATAAGGCACCATTACGAATAAAGCTTTTATAAGTATGCTCTAGGAGCGTTTTTTCTTCAGGATTCAGGTCGTACTCCGCCCGGTTTTCATAAACTAGTTTTATTCTTTCAAATAAACTTTGATTTAAAATGATGTCGTTGGATAGCTCAGACAGCCAAGGAGCTACCTCTTGAGCGATAGCGTCTATGTTTTCATTGGTATCGGCAGCTTGCAAGTTGAAAAATATATTGCTAATTCTTTCAAGCGGCATTCCTGAATATTCTAGCGCTTCTATAGTGTTCTTAAAGGTCGGCGCATCCTTTAAGTCTATGATATCTTGAACTTCTTTTTGAACCAGGTCGATTGCTTGTTTGAATGCAGGTTTGTAGTCTGATTCATTGATCTTAGAAAAAGGTATCGACCCATATTCGGTATTTAATGTTGCTAATAGTTCCATGGCACAAAATTACTTAACTTAAACTGATTTTTAGCCAATTATTAACGCTCGGATAGCATGCTTAACAGCAATTGCTACTAGTTTGTTGCATAGAATAGCCCGTTTTTATTTTAAAAACATTACTTTTGTACTAGAAATATGATGATTAAACATTTACATATGGTAGTTTTGTGGCTCATGTTAGCCATATTCTCTCTAGAGCAAGCATGCGCTACAGAGGCTGAGCTATACACTGTAAATGTAACTGAACAATCCGCCTCACACGGTTGTTGTGGAGAATCTCAAGAAGAGGAAAGTGACGATGAGCCCAATGGCTGCGGCTGTTGTGACTGCGCTGTAATCAGTGGATCTGTTAGTATTGTCTATAAAAAATTAAGCTTTCCAAATCCAATTATTTTAGTTCTAAAAGATGAAAATGAATTTATGGATTCATTTCCAATTATAATATCTCCAGAATTCTCGATTTGGACCCCTCCCAAAATAAGCTGAAAAGTTGAAATATACTGGTCTAAGTCTTTCTTAGACTAATTCTTTTCATGGTTTTACATATTGAGAATATTATTAATGATTAATAAGATTATTCGCTTTTTCCTAGAGAATAGGTTGGTAACTTTTATTCTGGTAGGAATGATAATTATTGGCGGAATTGTATACTCGCCATTCCGTTGGAATGTGGGTTTCTTACCTTCCGACCCAGTTCCCGTTGATGCTTTACCAGATATCGGAGAGAATCAACAAATTGTATTTACCGAATGGGATGGTAGATC
>DXEZ01000068.1 GCA_019114715.1 Candidatus Sphingobacterium stercoripullorum
CTGAAGCTTAAGTCCGCCTTGCTTTTTTATCATGCTACAAATCTTCTAAAAATGATTTACTTTTGGAAAAATATACGAAATTGCATGCGCAATGTTTACTGTAGAGGAAATTAAAGAAATATTACAACCCGAATCTATTGCTATTAGCGATGAGCAAGCATTAATAGACAATATAACTTTTGATAGCCGGTCAATAGTCCAAGGCGTAAATACGCTGTTTTTTGCTTTAAAAGGAAATAGAGATGGTCATGAGTTTATAGACGAAGCCTATAATAAAGGAGCTCGGAGCTTTGTTGTAAGCCGGGATATTAAAGCAACAGATATGAAAGGGGTAAACTTATATAAGGTTCAGGATACTTTAGCAGCCATGCAGAAACTTGCAGCACACCGAAGGAGCAAATACCAAGGGAAAGTAATCGGTATTACGGGGAGTAACGGTAAAACAGTCGTTAAAGAGTGGTTGAATTACCTACTTTCCAAATGCTACTCAGTCTATCAAAGTCCTAAAAGTTATAACTCACAAATTGGCGTCGCCTTATCGGTTTTGGAAATCGATCCTGAAGCAAAGTTAGCCGTTTTGGAAGCAGGAATTAGCTTATTTGGTGAAATGGATCAATTAGAAACCATGATCCGGCCACATATTGGGGTCTTTACCTCAATTGGTACGCAGCATAGTGAAGGGTTTGAATCCTTACAGGAGAAAGTAAACGAGAAGTTGTTGCTTTTTAAGCAGTCCGAAGTGATTATCTACCCCTCCGAAGAGTTGAACATTAGAGAGCTTACCGCGATCCCATGTTTCTCTTGGGGATGGAGTGCGCAAGACAATATACGAATACTATCGCCAACATTTCCTGATCAACTGCAGTCTGAGCTAGCCTTTCGCTTTCAAGGTCAGGAATACAGTATTACTCTTAAGCAGAGTGATAGAGCCTATTTTTTTAACTTTATGACCTGTATAGCGACGCTATTTTATTTAGGCGTGGATGTAAAGGCGGTTGATGATGCCCTGTTAAACCTGGATAGGTTGGATATGCGTATGCAAGTGAAAAAGGGAGTGAACTCTTGTACTTTAATTGACGATAGCTATAGTAACGACCTGGGTTCTCTTAAAATAGCGCTTAATCTGTTGTTTCAGCAAAATCAGCACAGTAAAAAGACGGTGATTCTTTCCAAAATTGCTGGAGCTGGAGGTGATGATCAAAATAGGCAGCTCGAAAAACTATTGTTAAAATACGATTTGCACAGGTTAATTTTAGTGGGTTGGCAGGCGAACACCCTCTTAGTTGAGCTTAACTTTCCTGTTGTTTACTACGAAAATACCGAGAAGCTAACTAAAGATTTGGATTCACTGGGCTTTATAAATGAAGCCATTTTAATCAAAGGTAGGCGCGAGTTTGCTTTTGAAAGAATAGTTGCCCTACTAGCTGAGAAATCCCACACGACCTCTTTAGAGGTTAACTTGAATCACCTTGTTTATAACTATCAGCAATATAGTGGCATTTTGGGAAGAAATGTAAAAATTATGGCCATGGTCAAAGCACTATCTTACGGTGCTGGAAGTTTTGAGATAGCTAGTGCATTACAATTTGCGGGGGTAGATTACTTAGGCGTGGCCTATGTTGATGAAGGTGTCGCACTTCGAAAAGCAGGGATTGAAGTCCCAATTATGGTTATGAATGTGGAAAGTAGCGCCTTTAGCATGCTGGTTCATTATAACTTGGAGCCTGAAATATATAGCTTTGATATATTGGATAGTTTGTATATGTACTTGCGCGAAAACTTTCCAACTCATACTTTGCCCATTCACCTAAAAGTTGACACAGGGATGCATAGGCTCGGGTTTTTACCTCAAGAGGTTCCTTTATTATGTGAGAGTCTAGCGCAAATGAGATCCTTTCGTGCCATTTCTGTATTCTCACATTTAGCAGCTTCCGATGAGCCGAATTATAAAGAGGCAACCCTTGGGCAGATAAAACAGTTCGAACAAATAGCTGGATATATTGAAAAGCAATTTGGTCAGAGTCTTATAAAACATATAGCCAATACTTCGGCCATAGAAAATTATCCGCAATCGCATTTTGATATGGTACGATTAGGAATTGGCTTGTATGGGGTAAATAAAAGGTCTAACTTGAAGCTACAACATGTCGGCGTGCTGAAGACGGCAGTGACTCAAATAAAAGTATTGGACCCGCAGCAACGTGTAGGATATGGTTTTAAAGGAGAGGTTCACGAGAAATCCAAAATAGCAACTGTACGTATAGGCTACGCAGATGGCTACGATAGAAGGTTTGGTCATGGGAAGTTTTACATGCTGTTAAACGGTAAAAAAGCCTATACGATTGGCAGTATATGTATGGATATGTGCATGCTAGATGTGACTGGAATTGATGTGAAGGTAGGGGATGAGGTGCTCGTTTTTGAAAATTGGCAACATGCTGCAGAAGCTATAGGGACTATACCATACGAGCTGCTGGTGAATATTTCATCTCGCCTGAAAAGAGTTTATTATTTCGAATGATCTTTATAAATTGCGGGTATGACGATTATAAATAAGTTACTTAGAAAGACTGGGGATGACCGCCCAAGTACCGATGCGGAAGCAAAGTGTAGTTTTTTAATGACGCAATACGATCAATGGATAATGGGAAGCCTGCTAGAAAAGGAGTGTCTAACAGCCGAAATGAAAAAATTTCAAGAGTTTTTAAAGTGCTGTTCAAAATGGCAGGAGCACAAGCCGTATAGTATTCACCAAGAGCTACAACTGATGAAAAAATACCTGCAATTAGCACAAGTTGCAGATGAAAATATAAAGTATAACTTCAGTCTAACTAATCATTCTTCTGAAGGTCAGGTGGTTTATCCAGGGGCGTTATTGCCTTTAATACAAAATGCATGTCAATACGGTTACCATAAAGTGGACAAACGAGGAGTGCAGGTTCAGGTTAGCCTTAGTGATAGTTCTTGTAATCTTTCGGTAAGTCATAAAGCCAATCCTTATTTAAAAGATGCTAGAAAAACCGATATCCTGCATTACTATAAAAGTCGTCTATTACGCTGTTACAGTGAAGAACATAGTCTGGTTTTAAACAGTAATACAAATACTTTTAGGGCGACCCTATTTTTAAAATTAAATGCCTAAATTAATTT
>DXEZ01000001.1 GCA_019114715.1 Candidatus Sphingobacterium stercoripullorum
TACCGACCGGGTGGTGTTCCTGATTAACGCAAGGGAAAGATGCCTGTTCGGTTAAGTTCCATACACAGTTTGGTATCGGTCTAAAGATAATAATGTGATAAACTAACCTATTATATATAATGTATATGAGAAATGTAATTTATAAGATGCTAACAGGGTGCTACATGGTGGCTGCCTTGTTATTGGTGGGTGCGTGTAGTGACAACGTGGATATACAGCAGTCTTACCCGTTCAGTATCGAAACGATGCCTGTTCCGAAGAAATTAAAGGTAGGTGAAACGGCAGAAATACGCTGCCAGCTTCACCGGGACGGACGGTATGAGGAAACAAAATATTTCATCCGCTATTTCCAACCGGACGGGGCGGGAACGCTGAATATGTCCGATGGGACGGTTTTACTACCAAATGACCTGTATCCGCTTCCTGGTGAAACATTCCGGCTTTACTATACTTCTGCATCCACCGACCAACAAACGGTAGATGTGTATTTTCAGGATAGCTTCGGACAGTTGGAACAACAAACTTTCAGTTTTAATAATGACAAGCCATAATCGTTGAAATATACATAAAGTACTAACAGCTTTTTAAGGTATTCTCCTTATAAAGCTGTTTTTTTATATTTTGTATTCAATAAAACAAATTTGTATCTATCTTTGCAATTACATTCTAAGGTGTTCACAATTAATTATGCTAATTGAAATTATATCTAATTTTGTTAACTTTAATATGCTATATATACATAAATTATGGGACAGGTAAAGAAATTATTAATGGATTTTGAGGAAAAGGTATCAATTATTGATAACATATTAATGCTACTTTCTTCTGACAAATTTGAGGAAATTTGCGAACCTCAACTTATCAGTGATTTACATTTTATTAGAAATATGATTGGTGCACTTGATTCATCTTCAATGTCTACCATAAATCTTATTTCAAATGTCATTACTGATGATTTCTATATTATATATTCTGAACTGGAAAAAATGTCCGAAGATATTGAATTTGAGGGCGGAATAATAGAAAATAGAGAAAAGCTGGCTTTAAAGAAAGTAATAAATAATTTATGGAATAAGGTAACAAGAATTAAAAAGCTTCTACAAGACTACGCAATAAATAAAACTACAGTATATAATTCTGAAGATTATTATAAAAATCAAATATCAGAAATTCAAAGACAAAAAGAAGAACTGGAAAAAGCACTGAATAAGATTCAACATGAAAAAAGAAATATTCAAGGGAAAAGCCAAGCAGAAAGAGAGTTGCAGGAAAAAAAGATACAGGAAAAGGAGATTCAATTACAAATAGCAAATAAACAAATACATAATTATAAGATAGAGTTAGAAGAGAAGAAGAAGCAAGAAAATGCAATTGAAGAATGGAATACAAAGATTAAAGCAACATTTGGTGAATTAAAAAAATACCTCCAACCAATAAAGAATGAGCACACCCGTTTAAAATATTTATTTTTTGCGTATATGATATTAACAGGGATAGTAATTGCTTTTATTGTTATTTTAGAATTTGTTATTTGTACTAAATTTTATAATACTGAATCATTCCCTGAATGGAAAAATTATTTGGTATTAATATTTCCTATTCCTGTTACTGGAGCTTTATTGTGGGCGTTCATATCTCAATTGAATCGGGCGCAACGGCAATTAGTTGTTTTGGCAAAACATATACATGAAATAGAGTATGTTGAAGGATTATTATTGTCATTAAATTCATTATCTATTGATATAGATGATTCTATGAAAAGAGTTAATTCTGCAATAGACAGATTACTTGATAATCATTTATCTTCGGGAGAAAATCATAGTAAATACGATGAAGAGTCTATTGTTAAAGAAGAAAAAAAAGATATGATACCTACTGATGTAATTTTAAAACTACTAAAGGAGATTAAAGGTCTAACATCATCATAACAACTACTTTACTATCTCTCTATACCCTCGCGACTTACTGAAAGTAAGTCGCGGAGGCAAATCTGCCGTCGTTCTTCATTTACAGGTTACAATGTTCTTTATGGGTGTATTATGTTCCAGCCATTCTTTTCACATTCCATATTATATTCACTCGTTATAACTGCCTTGTCTATGTCTATGGGGGTGAAACGGGTGCTTTCGTAGCTATCTATCCAGCCTTTCAGAGAACAGACACCCCATGTTTTCACATCCTCAAAAATACCGTCCAGTATGCCTATAGGGTCGCCGAAAATAACTATCATTGCATCGAATGTCGTTTTGTCGGGCAACAGTTCCAAATATTTCAAAGACCCGAAACCGTCTGCCTTACGTCCGAAAGACCAGTCATAGGAATAAAGTTCATCCCCCCCATTGGTGCGGCGTGTCGAAACGTACTTTCACCTGCACAGAATGTTCATTTTCTTCTACGGCTTCAATGATACCCGTTACCAGTAATCCCGTAAATATGCACTTGCAACGTCTGCCGATAATCCTTTTATTTACTTCTGTCGTTTTCATAAATATACTTTTTAAATTGTTATTGTACCTTTTCTTTTTTCGCCATCCATTCGTCCCGCCGTTTGCGGCACTCGTCAAGTGTTTGGGCAAGGGTGCTGAACAGTTCGCCGTCTGTATGGCGGTAATCATATTGATAATCGATTTGTCCCCTAAATGCGCCTAAACAGCATTTTACATATTTTTCCTCTCCCGGTGTTTGGGTAATGCTTACCCCGTTTTTGTTTAAAGTTTCCATATTGCTATAATTTAAAATGAGTTATCAGATAATCAGAAGTGAGAGCAGCACAATGAAAATAAATGCCATAAAAAACAGGTAAACGGCGGAGATAAACAACCGGAGAACGAACCGGAGAATAAAAAAGCCTATGATTAGGGCTATCCACATTCCGGCGGTGCTGGTGGCTGCCTGATAGATGATAAAAGCAAGTATAAACCATCGTAAAAAAGTCGTTATCTTATTATATACTTTCATTGTCTTGGTGTGTTGTGGGTGGATTGCTCCACCCGGTTAGTAATCAGGCGCAACGGAAAACAAAGCCGTTATCCATCCAGTAATCAGTCATAAACAGGTCACGGGCAAAAGCCGAATAATCAAAATAGGTCTTTGCGAACTCCGGCAGGTAGTAACATTCCTCTACGATTTCATAGGCGTAATCTTCCTCGTCTTTATACTCTCCCTGATATTCGTCCTCAAAAGAAGAAATAAGGTCGTCCGCATCTTCTTCGCTTATATCGCTGTTGTGGTGGTCGCACCATACGAAAAACGCTTCCTGCTCGGTTTCGCTTAGTTTCTCGATGGCATCCCGAAGCTCAAAGAACTTATCGGAAAGCCAACTTTCGGAAATCAGGGCTTCCGGGATATTCTCGTAATCCTGAAACATAAATTCCGGGTCTTGGTCGTCCTTGTGCAGTTCCCGGCACGCTTCCATAAATTCGTCCTTGTCCGAATAATCGGAAAGGTCTAACCACTTGCCGAAAAGTGAACCACTGTTATACTTGTTGTAAGTACCTACATAAACTCTTGCTTCTGATAATGTTACTGTTTCCATGACTTTTGAATTTTAATCGTTTACATCGCTTGTCGCCCACCACATAAATTTTTCCTTTAACTGAATGGGAACATTGTCTTTTCAAAGGTTCGGGAATGGTACAGGGCAAATTATTATTTATGAAATACTACCCGCAGGTGTGGAGATTTCTAAAAAATAATTTGAACAGTAACAGGCACGGATATACCTTTGACAATGTTCCAATCAGTTTTAGGGAAAATTTTTCTCTTGTTTAAGAGGATAGAAACAAAAGCCATCAGGCTTTTTGTATTGGGTAATGAGAGAGTAAAAAAAGGGCTTAGATAAGCCCCTCGTCTGTAAAACTGTAATAGCTTTCTTCTGTCAGGATGATATGGTCTAACAGGTGTAAATCCAAGACCTTGCAGGCTTCTTTTATTTTTGAGGTGATTTGCTTGTCCGGTTCGCTCGGACGTAGATTGCCCGATGGGTGGTTATGTGAGAGGATGATGCCCGAAGCATGGACTTTTAAGGCGGTTTGCAGGATGATTTTCACGTCCATTACAGTTTCAGCCATGCCGCCTTTAGAGATAAGGGAAACGCCTAAAGCCTTGTTTGCCCGATTGAGGAACATTACATAACTTTCTTCGTGGTGTTCCATACATTCCGCATAGAACGGTTTCAGATAAGAATAGGACGTTTCAGATGAGAGTATTTTCACTCTTTCGGATGCTTTTACATTGTCTTTATAAGAGATAGTGATTTCCGGCATGGTAAATTCTGTTGTTTTCATAACGCTTGAATTTTAAATTAAACAATAAGAAATTTTGCCGGACACCCACAGTTTGGCGGGGACTTCAACCTAATCTTTTCAAAAAATACGACCCGTAGGTGTGGAGATTTTTTAGAAAACCGGAACGGCTCGGATTTGGTACTTGTCCCCACCGGGCTGTAACTTTGCTAAAATTTGTGATTGAGATACATTACTTTAGGGAACTGAAAAAGGGGTATCACTGGTGACACCCCTTAGACAACCGAATACCTTAAACAGTTATTCGTCATAGGTTCTATATCCTATCGGTTTGCGTGGCTTCGGTTCGGGTTTGCTTAATAACTGGGTCAATGCTTGGTACACCTCGCTGAATTGTGCATCCGTACTCTGTTCCAGTTCTTCGATGCGTTTAAGAAGTTCCTCGTAACCGATTGACATTTGCCGCATGAGGACAAACGCACGCATGATAGAGATATTCACATCTATGGCGGTCTGACTGCGTAATACACTACTAAGCATGGCAACCCCCTGCTCGGTAAAACAATCGGGAAGTACATAACTGTGTTTCAGGCTCTCCGGCAACTGGTCACAATTTGTGACCAGTTCGTGCCATTCCTCTTTCGTCATGGTAAAACGGAAATCCGATGGGAAGCGTTTTTCATTACGTTTCACGGCTTGTTTCAAAACTTTAGTCTGCACACCATAGAGTTCTGCCAAATGAAAATCAAGCATTACACGGCAACCCCTGATTTCAAAAATCTTGTTTTGGATGATTTGTAAGTCCATAATTCTATAATTTTAAATTAAACATGGTTTCTGTATTTTCAAACTGTCCGGATGGAGTTATATAAGGATAGAGAACCTGCCGCTTTTGCAGCAAGTTCTTATTAGGATGTTTACAAGGCTTCTTTATAAATCTTCTCAATACCGACAAATTTCTTGTCAAGTCCCTGCATATCGTTACCTATTTTGCTATTGGTAATGCGGGCGTATATCTGTGTTGTTTCTATGTTGGTATGTCCCAGCATTTTAGAAACGGTTTCGATGGGTACACCCTTTGCAAGCGTAGTTGTCGTTGCGAAAGTATGCCTTGCAAGGTGAAAAGTCAAGTTCTTTTTTATCCCGCAAACGTCCGCTATTTCTTTCAAATAGGCGTTAAGTTTTTGGTTGCTGATTATAGGAAGTATCTTACCATCAGGCAGCTTGTCTTTATACTTCTTCAATATCATTTTGGGAATGTCCAGCAAAGGAACATTTACGTCTGTGTTGGTCTTCTGCCGTTTGGTAATTATCCATAGTTTACCGTCAAAGGATTTGCGGATATTGTCTTGTTTCAAGTTGGAAACATCAATGTATGCCAAACCTGTGAAACAGGAAAAGATAAAAACATCACGCACCTGCTCCAATCGCTCGGAAACCATCTTCTTTTTCAGAATGATTTTTATTTCGTCCTCTGACAAATAACCTCTATCGACTTTTTCCAAACGTATTTTATAGCTGGCGAATGGGTCGCCTACCAATATGCCGTTATTTCGGGCTATAATAATGATACGTTTGAAAAACTGCATGAATTTGGCAGTCGTGTTGTAGCCGCATTTACAGGCAGTGCGTAAATACAACTCGAAATCTGTTATAAACATAGGGCTTATTTCCTTTATGGAAATATCCGATAGGTTATATTTGCTTTGGATGAACTCGGCAAGATGGCGGCGGGTTACTTCATATTTGCGGTAGGTGGCAATCGTTTTAGATATGCCGACCAACTGCTTAACATCGTCATTGTGCTTTTTGAAAAGGTTAAGGATAGTTTCATGTTTCTCACTATGCCCCAAAAATTCATTCTTCACCTTTTCGGCAGTAACGTAATTATCACGCCGTTGTTGTTCGTGGTAGATATTATTCAAAGATGCCTTTATATCTTCTAATAAGGCGTTAATCCTGCCTGCATCTTTGCCTTTGGCTTTTCCCGCTGTTATATTCCAGCTATCGGGATGAATACTTTGCTTTGTACTGAACTGGCATAATTTACCGTCAATGGTAATTCTTGCCATAATCATAACCTCGCCGTTCTTCTTTTCAGAGCCTTTCTTTAAATAGAAAAGGACTTTAAATGTACTCTTCATAACCTCACATTTTTTAAGTTACAAAACTAATGATAACACTTTAAATGTGAGATATTTAGACGGTGGACAAATTCGGACTTTCTGCGGTCATTTTCGGACAAATCGTTACCATTTTTGTCCGGTAGGGAATAGGTAACGATTTAGTAACGAAACTATGTCTTTTATAGTCCTTTTGTTGTCTTGGAAACAAGACTTATAGGCAATAAAAAAACCTACAAATCGCTGATTTGTAGGTTTTTGTCCTCTTACTGTCCTCTTTTGTCCAGTAGGTTCTGCGGAGAGACAGGGATTCGAACCCCGGGTGCCTCGCAGCACA
>DXEZ01000069.1 GCA_019114715.1 Candidatus Sphingobacterium stercoripullorum
GCAATTTGCGGCAACTCTTTACCATCACCAAACACTCCAAATTTAGCTTTTCCTGTCAAAACTTCTTTTCTTCCAAGCAAGCTTATCTGTCTACTTATAACTGCTGTTTTATAATCTTCAAGAACTATGTCTTTAAAATCATCAAAACTAATTTTCGAATCAGTAACTATTTGAGGTGTTCCAAAATTCTCTATAGGCATATCGTTCTCCTTAATTTCGTAACAAAAATACTAAAAAAAAACATGTCTACCGCAGTAAGTTATCAAGCAGTTTTTCGCCAAGAGTGAATAATCTATATAATTTCCATTAATATTCTTTAACTTAGCGTCTTTTGAAGCAAATATGGGAAGAACAGTACATTTATTCGGGCAATCTTTTGACGGTGAAAAAGCTAGCCTAGAAAAAACAGTTCAAGCTAAGCGCTTATTAGAGACACCTTTGTCAAAAAGAGATCAGCACTGGATAAAACAATTCATCCACCTACTTCCATTTATATATTTGGACTTAGATGAAAATGAAGTCCAATTACAAGACGATGGATATCCTTATATAAAGGCTATAGGTTGTAGCTCTTCGGAGAGCTTTTCAATTGTCGAGAACTTAGATCTATTTCTAGAGAATGGATTTGGCTTATTCATCGAAACTAAACAAGTAGATTGGTTTTTAACTTTCGGAGATTTACTCTCCTATTATCTAAATAAAGAATTTTATGTGGATGAAGATCACTATTTCGATGATATGGATGACTCTGGCCAACTTGAAAATGAAGAGGACATGCTAATAGGGCAACCCGCAGAGGAAATACTCCCGAATTTTGCTAGAAAACATCTAAGAGAATTCTTAAAGCATGTTGGAATTAACAATCCCAAAACCGCTTTATTAATACAAAAACAAAATGGCAAGGTTCTAAAGAATTTACTATTCAACTGTGCACCTTCAAATTTCACCAATCAAAACGAATACCAAGAAGTTTTAAAAAGTATTGCTTGGTTTCTACCAAAGCACTATTCGTTTTTAGCAATTGACGAAAAAGAACTTGGCAATCATTTAGTGAGTTTATAATCAATAAAATCAATATTTACAATGAAATACCCTAATTTTAATATTCGTGTTTATGGAATTTTAATTGACCAAAACGATCGAATTTTAATTAGTGATGAGCGGAAGCAAAAGGTAATGTTTACTAAGTTTCCAGGCGGTGGTTTAGAATACGGGGAAGGAATAATTGATGCTTTAAAAAGGGAATATATGGAAGAATGTGACCTTCCTATCGAAGTAGTCAGCCACGTTTACACCACAGATTTTTTTGAAAAATCATCTTTTGACGAAAGCCAAGTCATCTCCATATACTACTTAGTGAAAAACTTAAAAGATTTAGATCTAGACTTCAAATCAGACCGTTTCGATTTCAGCTCGACTGAAAAGAGCATTGAAGAAAATCAATCTTTTAGGTTAGTTCCTATAGATGATCTCAAAGAAGAAGACTTTACTTTTAAAACGGATCAGGTTGCGTGGTCAACTTTTCTACAACAACTCTAACAAAAGATAGCATCTAACAACTGTAGAAACGAATAGATTTCAACATATTGCAAATAAGCCGTCTAAGAGACGGCTTATTTGGCAGAGTAAATCAAACAAAAACAAACGTTTACTTTACCTTACTTCAATCAAACGTTTAGATATTATACTTTCTTCTTTTTTACCGATTGTTAATTTTAAAACACCATTTTCATATATCGCATCTATTTTACTATGATCTACCGCATCTGGTAAAGAAAATGAACGGCTGAATGAATTATAGCTGTATTCTTTTTTATTGTAAAATTTATTTTCAGCTACATTTTTCTCAATCTCTTTCTCCGCTGAAATAGTCAATCCTTCCTTGTCTACATTGATTTGAAAATCATTTTTCTCTAGACCTGGAGCTGCCATTTCTATGGTGTATGATTCATCATTTTCAGCAATATTTACCGCAGGCACTCTGCTTACCAACTTATCACTCAAAAATGAATCATTAAAAAAATTATCAAAAACACTGTTCACAATTGGGAACAACCCTTGATTTTCTGATGATCTGTTTGGAATTCTCATTAGTGTCATAATATAATCTCCTTTTAAATTTAATTTCTTTGTTAATTACTTGATTAGTATTTATCAATTCAGATACCAAAGCAAAAAACACTCAAAACACCTGTCATTACGTCACTAGGCAACATCAAAAGGTGACTTTTTGGCTCAAAACACTTATTTAAAAGAAAAACAGAGACAAAAAAGTTTCGAAAAACTGGTACTACAAAAAAATTCAACAATATTTTTAGGGATGTATACAATCTAATTGTAGAAAAAGATGATTAAAACGGCTTTTACCAGTTACAATAAATTGCTCCTTCTGGGTAAATCAGTGGACTTAAAAAGGGTATATCCATATTTGATGCACGCAACAAAAACCACAGCCCCATAATAATAAACAAAACGGGCAGCCACCTATTGAACGAAAACCTAAAACGGGATTTTCCTAAAGCACTCGCAAATGTAAAGACAAGAAGCAAAGGAATTGTCCCTAAGCCAAACATTCCCATAAAAAATGCGCCCCCTGCTGGTGTTGTGGCACTAAGCGCAGAAGCTAAAGCCATATAAACCATTCCACATGGAAGGAGCCCATTTAACATGCCAGCAAAAAAATGCCCACCTGGTTTATGCAACCAAAATCCTATACGCCTGAAAAAAGGTTGAAATAGCCTTTGTTGCAATTGATAAAAACCTTTTTTATTAAAAGGAATGAAATGACTAATTCCTGCAAACAGCAAGGCTATTCCTGTAATCCAGGTTATCCATTGCTGGCCATTTTTTATGGTTGAACCTAATGTCCCTATATACCCCAGTAGGAAACCCAGGCACATATAGGTTAAAACTCTTCCGACTTGATAAAGTAGCTTTATTGTAAGCTCCCTCCAGTAACCTTTTCCACCAACAGGGATAGCTAACATCAGAGGCCCACACATGGCAACACAATGCAAGCTTCCAAAAAGCCCCATAAAAAAAGCAAGGTGGAGAAAACTCATTATAGATGGATATTTGTTTCGTATAAATATTCTTTATCAGCAGACTTCCATTTTAAAATACAATTCCAAAGTCCTTTGGTTAAATCTCCTGAAGGAATTGACACCTCATTAACGTTTGACAGTGACCACTCTCTATCCAGCGACTTATCCGAAGGTCTCCGAAAAAAAACAGTCCCCTCCTCCACATCATCAGCAAAGATGATGCTTACCTCTCCTTTTACAACTTCAATACGAGGTTCCAGCTGCTCACTAAAAACATTCTGCTTCATATCCATTGTCTCATCGTAATGGATACTCTTTTCATAGTAATCAGACTCTTGTAAATCGTCGTTGCTTTTAGACAACATATACACAACAGAGCCTGCTATAAACAGCATAAAAAGCCCTAAAGCAATAATTATTCTCAGCCCCCAATTCATATCTTTTAATTTGTTACAGGTCCAATAAACGTTGTATTTAAAGTTTCAATTACTTTATCCTCATATACTACATTTACCTTCACCTTTGTTTTGTATGTTTCAATCTTCTCTTTAGGTAAAATAAGGAAAAAATTCATTTCAGAAGCTTCTCCCCTCCCTAAATTAAGTTTAGGATTCACCACTTGTATGCCGTACTCCGGGTTCTCAGGGACTAACTCTACCTCCATTTGCTTATTTGTTTTATTGATTAACTGCAAACTATAAAGATTGGTAATTGTGCCGTCGTCCCTGGTCTGATACGTGCTTCCAGTAGCTCTCAACAAAGTGCCTGAAACATCAGACCTACTAAATATCAAGAAAGCAAAAATTGATACTAAAACAAACAAAAAACTAGTGTATACTACTGCTCGAGTATTACCCTTCTTCTTTTTATTATCTTTTAACTCCTCGGTAGTATAAAAACCTATTAACCGAGTCGGACGGTCAAGCTTAATCATGACCTCATCACACGCATCGATGCAGTTCGTACAACTCACACATTCTAATTGTAAGCCATCTCTTATATCTATTCCCGTAGGACAAACGTGAACACATAGATTACAGTCTATGCAGTCACCAAGCTCGTCAATTTCTTTACGTGATTTTTTCCCTCTTGGCTCACCTCTGTTGTAATTGTAAGCAAT
Organism: Candidatus Sphingobacterium stercoripullorum; assembly: GCA_019114715.1. Lineage (GTDB taxonomy): Bacteria > Bacteroidota > Bacteroidia > Sphingobacteriales > Sphingobacteriaceae > Sphingobacterium > Sphingobacterium stercoripullorum. Next base: position 4,165 of record DXEZ01000069.1, read on the forward strand.
TACAGAACTGTTATCATCTACCAGCACACCTTGAAGCCTTCCATATGGACAAATATGTGTACAAACGATATCCCGGACATAGGCGAAAACAAAAAAGAAAACAAAACTAAAAATCAAGATGGATAGTAACCCTACTATATGTTCAGATGGCGGCTCAGAAATAATTTTTAAGAGTTCATCTGTCCCAATAATATAGGCTAAAAATATATTTGCTATAAAAAATGATATCAGGTAAAAAATACTGTATTTAAGTATTTTCTTTTGCCGTACTTTCCATGTTTTAGGCTGTCTGGCAACTCGCATCTGCTGGGTCCTATCCCCTTCAATCAAATACTCAATGGGCCTAAAAATCAACTCCATAAATACAGTTTGCGGACAGGTCCAACCACACCAGACTCGTCCATAAACTGCCGTAAACAAAACAATACAGACCAAAATGATCAGCATGCCAAAGACAAAAACATACAAATCTTCTGGCCAAAATATATTTCCAAATATTACGAACTTACGTTCTATAATATTAAACATTAAAAAGGGTTCGCCATCTATTCGCAAGAAAGGTGCAATAAAAAGAAAGGCTATCAAGGAATATCCAACAAATTGACGCTTTTTTAATAGCGGACCAGATGGCTTTTTAGCGTAGACCCATTTCCTAGCTTTTTCACCACTTGTTTTTTGATTTAATGTTGATGTACCCATGTTTTATATGCCTTTCTTTTCTTGCACCTACTGACAAACAACTAACAACTAATACAAAATAAAAAAAGTAAATTCGATTGATTATTTTAAATACTGCTTTTCTCTATAGTCTCATCTGGTGAATCGGATACTGAAGGCGTATACTTCTCACCTTCTGCATCTTTAGCATTAGGGGGATTCGTACCATGAATACTCACTATAAAATTACTTACCTCAGCTATTTGAGAAGGTGTCAAACTTTGCTCCCAGGCTATCATACCCTTATCAAGGACACCGTATTTAATCACACTAAAAATATCTTTCACATCCCCACCGTGAATCCAATAATCATCCGTCAGATTGGGACCAATACCACCCTCACCTAACTCACCATGACATGCAGCACAGTTTTGCGCAAATATCACTTTCCCGGCTTCTAAAGTCTGAGGCTCTAAATCTAACACGACCGTATTTTCATCGATATTATTAGCCGACTGAGCCAAATATTCTTCGCGTTGCTTTTCGGCTTTAGCCATTTCACTTTCATATTCTTGATGTTGAAGCATACCCCATCCAAAAACATGGTAGGCTAATAGATAAATAACACTAAATACGATCGTTCCATAAAACAACAGGTTAAACCATAAAGGAATTGGGTTATCGAGCTCTTGAATACCGTCGTATTCGTGATCATCCATTAATAGATCTTTCTCTTGCTCTATAGGCCGCAAGCCAATGAACTTATTCCATAAACTTTTCCAAGGCGTCATCCCTGTAGCTTTCGCTTGCTTATTAGCTTTTTCTTCTTGCGCTATTATCTCAGGGTTAGTTAGCTTCAATACCGTTCTAAATGCCCTGTACAAAACCACAGCAACAAATAGCGCTAAAACAATAACTACCAACAAGAGAAATAGCAGGATATTCTCGTACATGTTATCTGAAACAACATTTAATAAGTAAACTTGAGGCATAATAAGACTCATTAGAGTGGTTACTAAAATATACATACCTAACTTTCTTGACTTTCTGATACCTGAATATCACCATCGTCTTCTAGGGGTAAATCTTTCATATGGCGGATAAAATCCTTCTTCATGGTTAACAGTAGGATACCTACTATTATAAAGAACCCTATAAAGATTAGTAAAGAGGCGATCAGATACCATTCGTATCCATTTAAATTTGTGATTTGCTTAAACATAACATCTGTTTTATAGCACCCAAGACTTACTCAGAGTCTTGGGGCTCGTTTTTAATATCAGTACCTAGCCTCTGCAGATAAGCGATCAAAGCCACAATTTCTTTTTGAGGTTGAATTTCAACTCCAGAAGCTTTTAAATCGGCTGTTACTGCATTTGCTTGTGCCATTAAATCTTGTTCTGCATTCTCCACATTTTCCTGTGAATACGGTACTCCCAGTTGCTGCATCACGCGCAGCTTCTTAACCGTATTGGAAATATTCAAATCTTGATCAAACAACCATGGATATGCCGGCATAATACTTCCAGGTGAGGTAATTGTTGGATCCATCATATGGTCAAAATGCCATTTATTTGGGTATTTACCTCCTAAGCGGTGTAAGTCTGGACCGGTTCTCTTTGAACCCCATAGGAATGGAAAATCATAAACAAACTCCCCTGCCTTACTATACTCACCATACCGAACGGTTTCAGATCTAAACGGCCTTACAGTTTGAGTATGACAGTTCACACATCCTTCTCTTATATAGATATCACGTCCTTGTATTTCTAATGCCGTATAAGGCTGTACCGAGCTAATAGTCGGAACGTTAGACGCTATAGTAAATGTTGGAACCATCTCCACAATTCCACCAATAAGAATTACTATTAAGGAAACGATTAAAAATGTAATCGGTTTTCTTTCTAGCCTTCTATGCGCAGTAGGCTCACGGTGTTTTAAAGGTTGTAATGCCGGTGCTTGTGCAGGTTCATTGGCAACCAGTTTTCCTTGACGTATTGTTTTCACAATGTTATAAGTCATCAATATGGCACCAGTGAGGTATAAGAATCCTCCAAAAGCTCTAAGCATGTGCATCGGAAGAATTTTGAGCGTCGTTGCTAAGAAGTTAGGATACTTCAATACGCCCTCGGGTGTAAATTCCTTCCACATTAACCCTTGAACAACCGCCGCCCAATACATAGGGATGGCATAAAACAATATCCCCAATGTTCCAATCCAAAAATGCGTTGTTGCTAGTTTTTTGGAGAACAATTCTGTCTTATAAATCCTTGGAATCGTCCAATACAATACTGCAAACGTCATAAAACCATTCCACCCCAGTGCACCAATGTGTACGTGTGCTGGAATCCAGTCCGTAAAGTGAGCAATCGCATTGACTTGCTTTAAAGACAACATAGGGCCTTCAAAAGTAGCCATACCGTAACAGGTAAGCGCCACCACCATAAACTTCAAAGTTGGATCTGAACGCACCTTGTCCCAGGCTCCTCTTAAAGTCAATAGACCGTTAATCATACCTCCCCAGCTCGGTGCAATTAACATAATCGAGAACACCACACCTAGAGACTGTACCCAGTCTGGCAATGAGGTATATAATAAGTGGTGAGGTCCCGCCCAAATGTATAAAAAGATAAGAGACCAAAAGTGAAGAATACTCAGCTTATATGAGTAGACCGGTCTATTAGCCATTTTTGGAAGGAAGTAATACATGAGCCCTAGAAATGGCGTCGTTAAAAAGAATGCCACTGCATTGTGCCCGTACCACCATTGCACAAGCGCATCTTGCACACCTGAGTAAACATAGTAACTTTTGAACAGTGAAACTGGAATTTGGATCGAGTTCACTATATATAGGACTGCAATCGTCACAAAGGTGGCTATGTAAAACCACACTGCTACATACATGTGTCTTTCTCTACGCTTGGCTATCGTTCCAAACATATTGATACCAAAGACGACCCAAATAATTACTACTGCAATATCAATTGGCCATTCCAGCTCCGCATATTCGTGAGACGAAGTAAACCCCAATGGGAGAGTAATAGCGGCGGCTAAAATAATTAGCTGCCATCCCCAAAAATGGATTTTACTTAAAGTATCGTTAAACATCCGTGCTTTAAGTACCCGTTGCATAGAATAATATGCACCCATAAAAATTGCGTTCCCTACAAACGCAAAAATAACTGCGTTTGTATGTAAGGGTCTAATCCGTCCGAATGTGGTGTATTGAAGTTCAAAGTTCATAAACGGCCAAACCAATTGAACTGCCACCAACAAACCAACCGTCATCCCAACAAGCCCCCATACTATGGTTGCAATACCAAAATCGCGTACAATTTTGTTGTCGTAATTAAAGTTCTCTACTTGTTGCATACTTTAAAATAAGTTGTTGTTTAAATACAGTGTAAAATTAATTAAGTTCTATATCGTAAATTATGATGCGAGGTATTCAAAAATGTGATTTAAAGCACTTTTTAACTCTTCCACTTGACAAGAGAATCATTTTTTTGTTGAGTGATTGTCATTCTCAGCAGACTCTCCTTTGGAGTTTGTTTGACTATTCTCATTTTTCGATGGAGCATCGTCAAATAAAATCCTAACTGAGGGCGTGTAGGTATCGTCGTGTTGACCTGATTTATTCGCCCATATAAAGGCTATTAAAAACAGCATTGCTATAAATACGCTACAACCGATAAGAAAAAAGATAATTCCCATATGCTATTTATATTGCTAATTTATTTTTCTTGGCATAATGCCTCGCCGATAGAGTCGTAAAGCTAATTATAGTTAAGGTGCTCAACGGCATTATAATTGCAGCTACCAACGGAGACATAGTCCCCTGAACAGCAAAGCTCAATCCGATTAAATTGTAAACTATGGAAATAGCGAAGCTTCTATGAATGATCCTTACAGTGTCTTTTGAAAAATTAAATATCCCTACTAGTTTATCAAAAGATTTTCCCTCTAGAATTGCATCACATCCTGGAGAAAAGTTATTGATATCATCCGATACAGCAATCCCAAGGTCTGCTTGCTTTAATGCTCCAGCGTCATTCAGGCCATCCCCTAACATGCAGGGATGCTCTTGCTGCAATTGCAGCTGCTCAATAAATTCAAGTTTTTGGTGCGGCAGCATATTGAAATTGAGTTTGGATCTTTCTGGAAAAAGAGCTCTCAAAACAGGTTCTTCTTTATTGTTATCTCCGGAAATCAAGTGTAACTTGTAATCAGCTGACAAGCCCCCAATAACCTGCTTTAAACCTTTTCTATAAGGCTGCTTTGTACTAAACACACCTTTATAAACACCATCAATACGCACATGGACTCTACTTCCAACAAAAGCATCTGCTTCCTCTTTCACCTCTACCAAAGTAGAGCTGCCTAATACTATTTTCTGTCCCTGGCAGCTGGCGGTAATCCCCCTTCCAGGCTGCTCGTCAAACGTTTGCAGCTCAAGCATTCTCTTAGACCCAAGAAAACGCACTATTTCCCGGCTTAAGGGATGACTAGACTGTCTAACTGCGTTCCAAATCAGCACCTCATCCTCATCGGCTAATCGACCTTTGAAGGCCATCTCAGCAGAGTTTGGGGATGATATTGTCCCTGTCTTATCGAACACTATGGTGCTTATTTTTGCCATTCTCTCTAGTGCTTCTGCACTCTTTACAAATAATTTGTTTTTATCGAGGATACTCAATGCAGCAGAAAAAGTAAAAGGGCTGGATAAAGCTAGGGCGCAAGGGCAAGCAATGATTAACATAGCGGTCAATGCATTCCACCCTCGGGCGACATCTCCTTGAAAGGTCCAATAAAATAGCGCACCAATAGACAGAAACAATAAGGCTGGCGTAAAGTATTGGCTCACTCTATTGGAGAATGTTTTAAAAGCCTCTTTAT